>NZ_JCAALS010000018.1:0-140120 GCF_059686975.1 Paenibacillus xinjiangensis
GACCTTAGATGCGCGCACGCCAGCGTAAACCGCCTCAATAAGCTCAAAACCGACCTTAGATGGGTCGAAACTAGCTAGTCTATGAGGTAAAAGGTCGGATTAAGCTCGAAATCGACCTTAGATGCGCGCACGCCAGCGTAAACCGCCTCAATAAGCTCAAAACCGACCTTAGATGGGTCGAAACTAGCTAGTCTATGAGGTAAAAGGTCGGATTAAGCTCGAAAACGACCTTAGATGCGCCCACGCCAGCGTGAACCGCCTCAATAAGCTCAAAAGCGACCTTAGATGGGTCGAAACTAGCTAGTCTATGAGGTGAAAGGTTGGATTAAGCTCGAAATCGACCTTAGATGCGCGCACGCCAGCGTAAACCGCCTTAATAAGCTCAAAACCGACCTTAGATGGGTCGAAACTAGCTAGTCTATGAGGTAAAAGGTTGGCTTAAGCTCGAAAACGACCTTAGATGCGCACAAGCCAGCGTGAACCGCCGCAATAAGCTCAAAGCCGACCTTAGATCGGTCGAACCGAGCTAGTCTATGCAACAGCGCGGGAGATAGCCGCCCGCGGAGCAAACAACAACATCATAATGCTGATGAGACCATCAGCTATCCATAAATGAAGGAGCTGGCGTCGACGGTGAGCAAACGAATCTTTTTATCCCCTCCACATTTGGGGACGCAAGAGCGTGAATACGTAGAGGAGGCATTCCGAACGAACTGGATTGCACCGCTTGGGCATAACGTCGATCAGTTCGAGATCGAGCTGGCGGAGCGTGTTGGAGTGAAGGGAGCGGTAGCCTTATCCTCTGGAACAGCGGCCATTCATATGGCGCTTCGGCTGCTTGGAGTCGGAAGAGGTGACCGCGTCTTCGTATCATCGCTTACGTTCGTAGCAAGCGTGAATCCGATTCTGTACGAAGGCGGGGAGCCTGTACTTATCGATTGCGATGACGCCACTTGGAACATGTCGGCGAAGGCGCTGCAGCGAGCGTTCGAGGAAGCTTCGCGTGAAGGCAAGCTGCCTAAGGCGGTTATCGTCGTGAACCTATATGGTCAAAGCGCCGATATGGACGCGATTAACCGTCTATGTGAGCACTATGATGTGCCAGTCATTGAGGATGCGGCTGAATCACTCGGCGCCACTTATAAAGGGAAGGCAAGCGGAACGCTCAGCAAATTCGGGATTTACTCGTTCAATGGCAACAAAATTATTACAACCTCGGGCGGAGGAATGCTCGTATCTGATGATCTGGAAGCACTGGACAAAGCTCGGTTCTATGCGACGCAGGCGAGAGAAGCAGCGCTGCATTATGAGCATGCCGAGCTTGGCTTCAACTACCGGATGAGCAATGTGCTGGCAGGTATTGGCCGTGGTCAGCTGCAAGTGTTAAGCGATCGTGTCGCTGCCCGCCGCGCTGTATATGAGCGATATGCGGAAGCATTCGCTGGCGTTGAAGGCGTGACAATGATGCCGGAAGCTGATTATGGCATGGCGAATCGCTGGCTCACGGTCATGACACTCGATCCGGCTGCTACAGGTACGATACCTGCTGAGCTGATTAACCATCTGGCGGCGGCGAACATTGAAGCGAGGCCAGTCTGGAAGCCGATGCATCTGCAGCCGATGCTACAGGGTTATGATTATTACCCGCATGAGCCAAGCCGAAGCGTGTCTAATGAGCTTTTCGAAAAAGGGATCTGCCTGCCATCTGGATCGAGTCTCACGACATCGGAGCAGGATCAGGTTATTGATAGCGTCTTGAGCTTTATCCAAATCAACTCTAGGGGGATTTCTCATGAAAGTGCGTAAAGCGATTATTCCGGCAGCCGGGCTCGGTACAAGGTTCCTGCCAGCGACCAAAGCCCAACCGAAGGAAATGCTGCCAATTGTCGATAAGCCGACCATTCAATACATTATCGAAGAAGCGATCGCATCAGGCATCGAGGATATTCTCATCGTAAGCGGCCGTGGCAAACGAGCGATCGAGGATCATTTTGACAAAACGTTCGAGCTTGAGGACATGCTGGCCAAAAAAGGAAAAATAAAGGAGCTTGAGCAGATCCGTCATATTTCGGACATGGCCAACATTCACTATATTCGTCAAAAAGAACCAAGAGGCCTTGGTCATGCGATCTGGTGTGCTCGAAGCTTCGTCGGTGATGAGCCGTTCGCGGTGCTCCTCGGCGATGATATCGTGCAGTCCGAAGAACCCTGCCTCAGTCAGCTGATTCGTGTCTATAACCGTTACTCCTCTTCCGTTGTTGGGGTGCAGCGTGTAAGTGATGATGATGTGTCCAAATACGGGATTATCGCGCCGCGTGGATCATCGATTGAGCCTTCTGTCTTTTTCCTGGACGGACTGGTGGAGAAGCCTTCCCGTAAGGCAGCCCCTTCGAACTACGCGATTATGGGCCGGTATATTCTAACTCCGGAGATTTTTGATATTTTGGAAAATCAAGCTCCCGGGGCTGGTGACGAAATCCAGCTGACGGATGCGATTAAGAAGCTTAACGATCAACGCAACGTACTCGCTTATAACTTCGAAGGCGTTCGATATGATGTTGGTGATAAATTCGGCTTCATTAAGGCGACACTCGACTTCGCTCTTCAGCGCGAAGATCTGCAGAATGATGTTCTTAACTACGTGCAGTCGGTGTATGAGAAGCATTTCCCGATTCTAAATAAGGTGGCGAAGTAATATGCGCAAAATAACAGTAATCGGTACAGGCTACGTCGGTTTAGTATCTGGGGCATGTTTTGCAGAAATCGGTAACCGGGTCATCTGCTGTGACGTTGATCAAGGGAAAATTGATAAGCTGAACCGCAATGAAATTCCGATCTATGAGCCAGGGCTGCAAGAAATGGTAGCAAGGAACAAGGAGCAAGGAAGACTATTGTTCACGACAGAGGTTGGCGAAGCGATCGAAGCTTCAGATATCGTCTACATTGCGGTAGGTACGCCGATGTCAGAGACAGGCGAAGCGGATATGCGTTACGTGATGCAAGCGGCCAAAAAAATCGGTGAGCATCTGAACAGCAACAAAATCATCGTGAATAAAAGCACGGTGCCAGTCGGTACAGGCGAGCTCGTGCGCGAAGTGGTGCAGGCGAACAAGAAATATCCATGGATCAGCTTCGAGGTCGTATCCAATCCAGAGTTCTTGCGTGAGGGCTCGGCACTGTCAGACTGCATGAACATGGATAGAGCGATTATCGGCTCTAATAATGAGGAGGCGGCAGAGGAGATCGCTCAGCTGCATGCTCCTTTTAAGACGCGTATATTCAAGACGGATCTGGAGAGCGCGGAGATGATCAAATATGCGGCGAACACCTTCCTCGCGACCAAAATCTCGTTCATTAATGCGATCGCCAACATTTGCGAAAAAGTCGGCGCCGACGTCGAGGACGTAGCGGAAGGCATGGGAATGGACAGCCGTATCGGCGGAAAATTCCTGCAGGCGGGTATTGGCTACGGCGGCTCTTGCTTCCCGAAGGATACGTATGCGCTCGCGCATATTTCGGATAAGGCAGGCTATGAGTTCGATCTGCTGAAATCTGTTATTCGAACGAATCAGCGGCAGCGCTTCGTCATTATGGACAAGCTGCGCGAAGCGCTCGGTGGATTAGCGGGCAAGCAGATTGCGGTGCTGGGGCTTGCTTTTAAACCGAATACGGATGATATGCGGGAGGCTCCTTCATTATCTATCGTACCTGAGCTGCTGAAGCTCGGGGCGACCGTTCGAGCATATGATCCGATTGCAGAGGAGGCAGCACGCAAGCTGCTTCCGACAGAGGTTCATTATGTGAAGTCGGCAGAACAAGCCGCGGCGGGCAGTGATGCTTGTGTGATTCTGACCGAGTGGGGCGATATCGTCTCTATGGATCTTGGGAAGGTGAGAGAGCAGATGAAGCAGCCAGTTATCATTGATGGCCGTAATTGCTTCCAGCCTGAGGAGATGGAGCGCGGCGGCTTCATGTATTATTCGATCGGCAGACGTCCGGTTAATCGGCCGGAGGCTGAGCGTAAATCGGTGAACCTGTAGAAGTTCTGGACTAGCAATGAGGCAGCAGTGGCTCGGCTTGGGAGAGAAAGGGGGTGAATGGTGAGGTTTGAGCAGGAAGCAGTGGCTGAATGCGGCGAATATGCAAATATCTCTACGTATCGCTATGCTTGCCAAATCCTAGGTCGATAGCTGCTTAGCTGCGTAATCATGCAGGTACACTTGAAGGAGGAGAACACAGAATGAGAAATTCATTTAAAGGATTGGCAATCGCTGCAATCACAGCCTTGCTGCTGCCGATTCTTGCGACTAGCGCATCAGCGGCCTCGAACATTTCGTTCAGCTTCGGCAACTCGTATGCACAATCTTCGAACTCGAATAGCTCCTCGCAAGGCTCATCGTTTAAGCCTTTTGAGAACACGTTCGTGGAGAAAATGGTGCAGTCACTGAAGCAAAACGCTGAGAAGAACAACGGCAACAGCGGCAACAGCGGCAACAACGGCAACAACGGCAACAACGGCAACAACGGCAACAACGGCAACAACGGCAACAACGGCAACAACGGCAACAACGGCAACAATGACAACAACGGTAACAATGGCAACAGCGGCAACAACGGCAACAATGGAAATGGTAATGGGAAGCCAGATAAGGATAAAGAGCAGCAGTTGGAAAAGAAAACGCAGCAGATTTATAATGCAACCTCTGCGGAACTCTTCCAGCTTCGTAACAGCTGCCAAGTTGGTCTGACTAACATTGCAGTTGAGTTCACAACTCTTACATCAACACATGAAAAAACTGAGCTGTACAAAGTCGGTACGTCTGCCTTCAACTCGTGCACAGCGCAATACAGTCAAGTCATGTCCGATGCAGGTCAAGAGCTGGTGGAAATCGGTGCAAACCCTGCCATCCTAGAGCCCATGCAAACACGCTATGAGCAAGAAATCGTAGCAGGCCGTCAACAGCTTAACGCTATCGTCGGTAAATAAACTATACTTAGGCAGCTAATGCTGCAAGAGCGGCGCCGGTTCCGAACCGGCGCTTCTTTGCGTTGTTCACTAGGACAGCTTGCATCCACCTAATAAGACCTTCGTAGGGCCTTATTTCGTACCTAACGCAGTAATTCTATCGACTTAAGGCCCTCGCAGGGTCTTAACCTCCATCAACCTGCGCGATTTCCATAGTAAACCTAGCTTGCATCCACCTAATAAGACCTTCGCAGGGCCTTATTTCGTACCTAACGCAGTAATTCTATCGACTTAAGGCCCTCGCAGGGTCTTAACCTCCATCAACCTGCACGATTTCCATAGTAAACCTAGCTTGCATCCTCCTAATAAGCCTTCGCAGGGCTTTAACCTCTATTTTAGGATCATTTAAGCTTCATTCGGATGCTGGACACACTTCACAACCTTTAATTCTGGCGGAACTTCACCGCTCTGCAGCCAGTTTTCCACTAACTGATTAAACCATTCAGGCTCAGCCAGTGAGATTCCATGTCCGACCTTTGGGATAATGATTCCCGTGCAATTCGGATTCGCGTGTACAATGTCGTGCATGGACTTCCGCATTGGTCCGCGCTCTTTTTCACCGACAGTCACTAATATTCTACTATTAGCTTTCGCAAAGTTGCTTGGGAGCTGGTAGGTCATGCTTTCCTTCAATATGCGGACTAAGCTGTCTGCCATGATCGTCTGGCTATACGCATAATAAGTCTCAAAATCCTCCTCACTGATGTACAGGGCTTTAGCCTGCATTTTGGAGAACCAACGATTCTTAATAAGAGGGAATGTCAGCGTTACGGAAGGCTTGATCCATCGTTCGATGAATCGAATTGGCTGTACCGAGGCGCTGTTGATGATCGCATAGTCAATTAAATCAGGTCGCATGCTTAGCATCTGAATAAGGATCTGAGCCCCTAATGAGAAGCCGATCACGATAACTTGCTTGCCTTGCCCTTTATACTCTATTAATTCAATGAGCTGTTGTGCGCTAAGGTTGATAGAGAATATGCTGTGCACGACGGGCTCTTGCCGCTCTCCCTGTTCAGGCAAATCTGGAACGATGCAATGATAGTGAGTGAAAAACTGGACCTGCTTATCCCACATCCAACCGGCTACCCCTCCACCGTGTAAGAAAAGCATTAATGGACCGTCAGATGGACCGTACTCCTTATAATTCAAATCCATAACGCGACCTCCCGGGAGCTAGACCTTACTTAATTATTATACAAAAACTCACTATAGAAATGGTTATTTTTGTATAATAATTAAAACTATTAAATATAACGTTATATTGGACAAACTTGAAAACTAGAAAAAAGGAAGTGTACCTTATGAAAGTATGGAAATTGAAATCACACGAGAAAAGTTTTTCACTTAATTTAGTCAATTTTGATGAAGATCAGAATCAATTGTATAGTACATAACAAGGCATTTATCTCTCGGATTGGAAACCGTTAAAAATGGAAATATCTAGAAAGTGAATAAAAAGTGATCTACCTCACTTCTATCCTGGAGTACTTGTTTTTTCTCAAAAATCTATTCAATTATTGAATAGCTTTATCAAAAATTGCGTTCAGTATTTAACTATTGATGGCATGGATGAATATGTTCTAGCAAATGTCATTAATCTGATTGAATGCGTTGACTATGAGCGTTCTACAACTTATAAAAACCGTTTAGGAAAGTTTGCGGGTTTCAAAGAAGTGAAATTTATTAAAGAAAAAGTGGAAAATCAATTTTTATTCAAAATTAAAGGGCGTGCAAGAAATACAGTTTATGTTACCGATCTTTTCAGAGACATTGTGTTGGCTTCTAAATTAAAGGGTTATGACTTTATAGAAGTATGGGATTCCGAGGTGTCAGAAGATATGGAGCAGCAAAGACAAGAAAGATATGAGAGAAAGCTTGCCGAAATAGAACAGAAAAAGGGGATAGAGATGAGCTGGGCAGAGGCTGTGAATCTGGTGAATGTCGGAAAGTCAGCAGCGAGTGGCAAATGGAAAATACAAAACAATAAAGCTGGTAGTTTGCTGTTAGGTGAGCTTACAGAAGAATTAACCTATGATTGGATGGATCCTATGTTTTTACCGCCAGTACTGTTCAATTTGATGTGGCATGAAGTTGAAAACTCTATTATTTGATCATATAGGAGATTGACTGGACGTACGCGAAGGGGCGTCCAGTCAATCATTTCTTCTACAGCTCCAAAGGCGTCAAATGCTGCACCGTATCCCGTTCGAGCTTGCGGAACTCGCCCGGCGTCCTGCCGGTCCATTCCACGAACTGACGGCTGAAGCTCTGCACGTTCTCGTAGCCGATTCGATGAGCGATTCGCTCTATCGTATCGTTGCTGGCTGCGAGCATCTGCATCGCTTCTTGGCGCTTTAATACCATTAAATATTCACGTGGTGACATGCCGTAGGCGAGCTTGAACACCCGATAGCCATGCCTTCTGCTAATAGAAAGCTTCTGCGAGATGGCTTCCAGCCAGTTGTTGTCTGCTTCTTCTATGGCTAGTGCTCCCGTTGCTACGTCGCTGCTTGTAACGACCAGCTTGTTAATTTCCTTCGCAATCTGATTGGGGAGCGACGGCTTCCATGGCTGCTCTGAGCTTCGCGGCTCTTGGCCTAGCATCTGCTCCAGCTTATGGGCGATTGAGTACAGCTTGGCGAACAAGGCGATACGCGAGTGCAGCTCAGCCGACAATAAAAGGATCATTTCGTGAATGATGGGGGTGAGTGCTTTATTAATAGGGTGATCAGCTCGATACAGCCCTTTATTTTCTCTCTCCAGCAGCTCAATGAAAAAAGGGTCCTCCAGCTGCACATGCATGCAGAAGTAACGCATCTCCTCCCCCTGCTCCACACGAAAGTCATGCATCTGCATCGGTGAAATAATAAGCAGATCGCCCGTATGCTGCTCATACTCCTGCGACCCGATAATCGCTGTCTGAGTGCCGCTCAGCACGAGGTTCATCTCGAACATCATATGATGGACATGCTTGCCGCATGACCATCCTTTCTGGGCGATGCCCATATGGGAGCTGTAGAGGTAAGCCTCCGAGCGTATATAGGGGTTATGATGAACGGTCGTTAGTCCGATTTTGTTGAAAGTCATATGAAGAATCACCGTCCTGACTGTAGGATGCGAATCTGAAATGTCCCATTATGTTAAATGATTATACCTCGTTAGACCGAATATGTGATGGATGTTCTGATGCCTCCGCCTTATACTGATTAGCGTCAAGGCAATTCGGAGATAGCTCTATCATAAGGCTAAAAGTAGGTGGAGAGAAGATGGCAAAACCAACAACAGAGCTTTCGCTGGACTACTCCAAGTGGTTCGAGGCTGAGCCGGGACGGAAGCAAAAACCGCTGCGGCTTCTTGCACGCCTGTTCCATGATCATTGGGGGAAAGTGGCATTATCGGCTTTTTATTATTTGTTGAAATCGGCGCCTGTGTTCGTCCTGCCGATTGTGACCGCGAACATCATTAATATCATTAGTTATCCCGAGAAGCATGCGATGCACGAATTCTGGGTTAATCTGATCGTTATCGTAGCCGTCATTGCGCAAAATATCCCGACGCATACGCTGCATATCAGCTATATCAGCAAGGCTGTCCGCCATGTGGAGGCCGGGCTTAGAAGCACGCTCGTACGCAAGCTGCAGCAGCTGTCGCTGAGCTACCATGGCGACTTAAGCGGCGGCAAGCTGCAGGCCAAGGTGCTGCGTGACGTAGAGGCAATCGACTTCCTCTCGCGTCAAATGTTAATGACGATTATTCCGGCTTTTTTAAGCCTCATTATCGTCGTGGGCATTACACTGTACCACAGCTGGGTCGTTGCGCTGTTCTTCATTCTAATGGGACCTACCGCAATCACGCTTGTCCGTTTCTTCCAATCGCGCATGTCACAGCGCAACCGTGATGTGAGACGCAATATTGAGGAAATGTCCGGCAAAGTATCAGAGACAGTAGAGATGATTCCCGTTACGCGGGCTCACGGCCTTGAGGATGTAGAAATACGCAAGGTAGATGGAGCGCTGGAGGATATCCGGCAGCGAGGGCATAAGCTTGACGTATTGGAGGCTTATTTCGGCTCCACGAGCTGGGTTAGCTTCCAGCTGTTCCAAGTAGGCTGCTTGTTCTTCACCGGCTACTTGGCGCATCTTGGTTATATGGAGATCGGCGATATCGTCATGTATCAGGGCTTTTTCGCTATGATGGTCGGATCGGTCAATGCTATTCTGAATGTGTTCCCTAATCTGGTGAAAGGCTTCGAATCTCTGTATTCGGTATCGGAAGTGCTGATGTCCCCAGATACAGAGGAGTACAAGGGACGGGTGAAGCCGGAGACGATCCGCGGCGAATTCAAGTTCGAAGGGGTAGGCTTCCGTTATAAGAATGCGGATCGCCATGTGCTGGAGGATCTGACGCTGCACGTCAAGGCAGGTGAGAAGATCGCCTTCGTCGGGGAGTCAGGCTCTGGCAAGTCAACGATTCTGAATCTGATCATTGGTTTCTATCGGCCGCAGAAGGGTCAGGTATGGCTCGATGGGCTTCCAATGGATGAGCTTCGAATGAAACGCTATAGGCAGTCGCTGGCTATCGTCCTTCAGAACAATATTCTCTTCTCCGGATCGATTCGTGAGAATATTACGTATGGCCTTCCGAATATTTCGGAGGAGAGGCTTCAGCAAGCGGTATGGATGGCGAATCTGCAGGATGTAATCGATAATCTTCCAGAGGGGCTGGACACTTTGGTCGGCGAGCATGGGGGCAGGCTGTCTGGCGGACAGCGCCAGCGTATCGCTATCGCACGGGCAATGGTGCGCGACCCGCGAGTTATTATACTGGATGAAGCGACATCAGCGCTGGACAACATTAGCGAGAAGCATGTGCAGCAGGCAATGGAGCAGCTCATGGAAGGGCGGACTACGTTCATCGTTGCCCATCGGCTGTCTACGATACGCAATGTCGACCGCATCGTTGTGATGAAGAAGGGGCGCATTGTTGAGATTGGCTCGTATGATGAGCTGCTGGAGAAGCGTGGGGAATTTTATAAGCTGAAAAACATGTAGATAGCGTGCGAAAAAATATACTCAGATGGGATGATGAGAGATGGCTGGGCAAACAATTTTATTCCAAGGCGATTCCATTACAGACGGCGCAAGGGCACGCAACGATGACCTGAATCATATTCTCGGCCACGGCTATCCGTATATCATTGCAGGCAAGCTGGGGTATGAGCTGGCGGAGCGTAAGCCGCACTTCATCAATCGGGGGATAAGCGGGAATCGTGTATCTGATCTGTACGCTCGCTGGAACGAAGATGCGATTAGCTTAAAGCCTGATTTGATCAGCATACTGATCGGCGTGAATGATGCATGGCGCACCATGTCCGGTGAACCAAGCGGTGTCACAGACCGTTTCGAGAGAGCATATCGTCATCTTCTGGAGGAGACTAGAGAAGTGCTACCAAGTACAGAGCTTGTGCTGTGTGAGCCCTTTGTCTTGAATACAGGGGCTACTGCAGAGCGCTGGGAGGAATGGCAAACGTTAATTCATTCCTATCAAGCGATCGTGACTAGGCTCGCATCTGAATTCGATGCCGTATTCGTTCCTCTACAGGATGCGTTCGATGCTGCGTGTAAGCAGGCTGATGCAGCCTACTGGATATGGGATGGCGTTCATCCAACAGCGGCGGGGCACGAGTTGATCGCGAGGGAGTGGCTGTCCGTCGTGCAGAATAGCCGATTAGCTATTCGTTAATATGGTGAAAGCTGGCCCAGATAGGCCAGCTTCACAGTGTCGAGAAAGTCCAAGGGACTTTTCGGCACTTTTTTATTTGGTGGTTCTTGTGTCGTCGAAGAAAAAATCGACATAAAACGATCTGAGAGCAACATTTTAACGAAAAAATTCGGGGAATTTAAGCCCTCATAAAACAAGGCCCCGCTGATTAGATTGCACTAAATACAATGTAGCTCCAGCGCGCAGAATCAATAATCTATCTGGCGTTATGCAGACTGTATTTCATACAACCTTATGGCGATATATCAACAATAGCTTGCTGTACACTGTACTCACTACAACCCAGTTTCCTGGACTTTACTTTTATTCGCCAAAACAACAGATTTGGTTGTATGTAATGCAACCTTAGCGGACTTCTAGTGCCGTTTCCACTGATTAGATTGCACGAAATACAATGTAGCTCCAGCGCACACAATTAATTATCTATCTGGCGTTATGCAGACTGTATTTCATACAACCTTATGGCGATATATCAACAATAGCTTGCTGTACACTGTACTCACTACAATTCAGTTAGCTGAAATTTACTTTTATGTGTAAGGCAACTTCAGAGTGCCGAGAAAGTCCAAGGGGCTTTTCGGCACTTTTTTATTTGATGGTTCTCGTGTCGTGGAAGAAAAATCAATCTAAAACGATCTGAGAGCTACATTTTAACAGGGGATTTCTCTACAGTCTGGACCTGGCCATGAGAGGTCAGCTTCTTCGCTCTATCTACTTACAGCGTCCGATTCAGCTTGAGCTCGAATTTCGGCTTCGTTACATACTCCATGTAGGAGACGGCTCCGTTCCAATTCAGATAGGCCTCATAACGAGTGCGTATGGCTGGAGCTGTGATCATATCGAGCGCTTGATGTTGCTCTACCCAGCGGCTGTCTGATGTTTCCTCGGAGGTAGCTAATTGCCCGCCTACTGGCTTGCAGGTGAAGTCGAAGATGACTTTGGTGGGAATATCCGTTACACCATCATGCCATTTGTGAGTGCCTGTATTGGAATAGACGCCAACGAGCTGCAGGACCATGATATCGATCCCGCTCTCTTCTTTTATTTCCCGTACAAGGGCGTCCATCAAATTCTCCCCCATCTCCACTTGCCCACCTGGAAACACCCAGCCGCCATGCTGCGTTTTGACCAATAGCACCTGTTCTGCTTCAATCTTCACAATACCGCCTACTGCGACTATATGGGTTGGCATTGTCACGCTCATGACCTCCTAGCTTATTAGAATTCGTTATTAAGGGTAATAATTCCATATTAGGTACTTCAAATCCTTGCTTGGACGGCTCGAATACCGACGTTCTATAAGGTTTAAGCTAAGAGAAGGTCTGCTTGTATATAGGAAGGAGCAATAATCATGCTGCTTGATTGTGTCATTGTCGGAGGAGGTCCGGCGGGACTGAATGCTGCTCTCGTACTAGGTAGAGCTAGGCGCAGCGTCATCCTATTCGATAGTCATCATCCTAGAAATGCGGTCACGAAGGAGACACACGGTTTCCTTACGAGAGATGGCGTTAAGCCTGAAGAGTTCAGGCGTATAGCCCATGATGACATTCGCCGATACCCTACCGTAGAGATTCGAACGGCTACGGTAACGTCTGTTGTCCCAGGTGAAGGCATTTCGTTCGAGATTACGAGTAAAGCAGGGGTCGTTCGTGCTCGCACGGTTATTCTCGCGGCAGGTCTTCAAGAGCAGCTTCCAGCGATACCAGCCATTCAGGAGTATTATGGCCAATCGATATTCAGCTGTCCCTATTGCGACGGATGGGAGCTGCGGGACCAGCCGCTCGTCATTCTATCGGAGACAGACAGCGTCTATTCGATGGCCAAAACGGTATTCCAGTGGTCGCGAGATATCGTCGTCTGCACGAATGGTCATACCGACACGCTGACGGAGGAGCATTCGGAGCAGCTCAAGCGATGGAATATTGCTGTCCATACGCAGCCAATAGCCGCTCTCTCTGGCAGGGAAGGGAGGCTGAACGGCGTTATTCTGGAGGATGGTACAGTGCTGGAGTGCTCTGGCGGATTCCTCACAACGGAGTGGAGCCATCCGATTAGCTTCATTAAGGAGCTGGGTTGTGAGCAGAATGAATTCGGAGGAATTGCGGCAGATGACTTCGGCAGAACGAATGTAGAGGGTATATATGCGGCTGGAGATGGCTCGGTTATCATGCCAGCGCAGCTCATTGTTGCTGCTGCAGAGGGCTGCCGTGCGGCTATAGGAGTGAATTCAGCGCTTACGAATGCGGACTTCTATAAGATGTAATAGTAACATTTTGTGATTCTTATTAAGGGTTCACTACTTATTAAGGGAAAATTAGCAGCAGTGGGCAGGTTTTATGTGAAAAGGGACTACGGCAGGTAATCCGTATCTATCATCCAGCATCCATTTATTGCATAATAAAATGGGTGGTTGTGAGAATGATAGATTTCTTAATTGGATACGGAGATGACTGAGAAACGGTGAAAACTTTCTTGCAATTGAACACGATTTTTCTGAGTATGATTATGGAGGCTATTCCGTTCGTTTTGTTAGGAGTGCTCATATCCGGCTTTATTCAAATGTTCCTAACGGAGAAATGGATAGCACGCATCATGCCCAAAAATCGCTTCCTCGCCTCTTTGTTCGGCTGCAGCATAGGGGTGTTGTTCCCCGCATGTGAATGCGGAATTGTCCCTATTACGAAGAGGCTGTTGAAAAAAGGGGTCCCTCTGAATGCCGGCATAGGGTTCATGCTGACTGGACCCATTATTAATCCCATAGTCCTTATGTCAACCTATATTGCATTCGGTAATGACTGGAGAATGGTCGGCATCCGAGCAGGCATGGCGGTTGCGGTTGCACTTGTTGTTTCGTTAATTGTTGCGTTTCTATTCCCAGTCTTGCCACTACGTGGAGTGGATGAGCAGGTGGCTGCTGCTTCGGAGATGAGTGCTCTTGCTCCAGTACGACGGCCACTTAAGAAACAAATCATGGATGTGCTTCATCATGCGGTTGAAGAATTTTTCTCGGTCGGCAAATATCTAGTGCTCGGTGCGTTCATTGCTGCATCCATGCAGACGTTCATTCCTACTTCGACATTATTGCATCTGGGCAGCAATCCGGTCACTTCTTCGCTCGTCATGATGGTATTGGCTTTCACGATGTCATTATGCTCCGAGGCGGATGCTTTCATCGCGTCATCGTTCCGAAGTACGTTCTCTATAGGTGCGCTATCTGCGTTCCTTGTGTTCGGACCGATGATCGATATCAAAAACACTTTAATGCTGTTAGGCACATTCCGGGGGAAATTCGTAGCTGTGCTTATTGCTGTGGTTACGGTATTCACTTTGCTGGGTTCTTTAATTGTAGGGAGGTTGTTCGGCGCATGATCAGGCTGTATATCTTAATGGGATTTACCTTGATGTTTATTCTGATGCATCGGAGCGGCGATCTGAATAAGTACATCAACATGAAATATGCTTATCTATCGATTAGTGCGGTTGTGCTGCTGTCGGTCTTAGGTGTCGTAGAATTTCTGCGAATCTATCGCAAAGAGGCTGAGCAGGAGCGTCTATTGCTGCAAGAAGGAAAGGACCAGAGTGGGTGTGGTGAGCAGCACGAGCATGGGAGTGACCATGATCATGAACATGAACACAGCCATCATGGTCATTCCCACGAGCCGACTTCGAAGTGGAAGCGGGCTGTGGGCTATTGTATCCTATTTGTCCCGATTGTAACTGGAATCTTCCTACCCGTGCAGACGCTGGACTCAAGCTTCGTCAAGGCGAAGGGATTCTCTTTTCCCACATTCGAGGACGCTCAGAACAATCCAGGCGAGCACCAATTCCTGAAGCCGGACACTAGTGTGTTCTATGGCAAGGAAGGCTATGAGAAGGTGAAGAGCAAGGAGTTGTCCGAGTTCCTCGGTGTGCGGCAAATCAACCTGACGGATGAGAACTATTTGAAAGGCATGGAGGCATTATACAATAATCCTGGTGAATTCATGGGAGGCAAGACCATCAGCTTCGACGGCTTTGCCTATAAGGGGGAGCAGGTGGATGGTGATCATTACTTCGTGTTTCGGTTTGGTTTCATCCATTGCGTAGCCGATTCCGGTGTATTCGGGATGCTTGTTGATTTCCCCAAGGGTACGAATCTCCAAGACAATGACTGGGTCAATGTGTCAGGAACGATATCTTGGGAGTTCTACCAGCCATTCAAGCAGACGATTCCCGTGCTGCAAGTCACGTCATGGAAGAGCATTTTGGCTCCCAAAGATCCTTATGTATATCGGCTATAGATTTCCTTCACTATTCATGAAGCAAGAATAAGGCTTACAAGCGGCGGATACCCTACTAAAGGCAAAGGAGGGAATCCAGTGACAGAATCCACGAATGAATTCGTATCGAAGGTACATGAGACGCAGGCGAAGCAACAGAAGAACAAGGAGCACTATGGAAAAGGAAAGCCTTCGGAGAAGCTAGTCAATAAGCAGCATACGAACAATCCGTAAGCTGCAGATGCACGTTCGCTATCAGCCTGATGAACGGAGTAAGTACAAAGCGGCAGACCAAGAATGGTTAATCATTCTGGTCTGCCGCTTCAATGAGTGAATGACTGTCCCGTTCTGGCGCTGACTTGTAGGATTAATCGACTAAGACCCTGTCGCCCTTACTTATTGGCTGAGAAATGACAAGAAATTGGGCCTCAGCATTAGACTTGTTGAACATTTGATGAGGGACATAAGGCGCCACCTCTACACCTTCTTGTGCACTTAGGACAATCTCTTTACTGTCTATCTCCATGGTTGCTGTACCAGATAACACGAAGAAGAATTGACGAGAATGCTGGTGATAATGCTTGAGTAGAAGCTAATATAACATACATTCACTACATACCCTGCCCGTTCAGTCCAGTCGAAGGGTTAATTTTTTTGAAAAAACCATAGATTGACAAAACAACCATCCTGCACGATAATATATATGAACACATGCTCATATGTAAGAATATAAATAATTATGGTTGATAGTAACGTACGGAAGGCAGGAGGGCATTCGCGATGAGCAATCAGCATTCTCATGATCACAAGCAGGCACATAACCACTCTGGAGAGAAACAAGAAGAGCACGACCATGCTTCTTGTGGCGGGCATTCGCATTCGAACTCACATGGTCATGATCACAGCCACGGTCACGGACATCATCATCATTATGATATGGAAGGCAACAAGACGGGGTTAATCATAGCGGTCATTATTACGGCAGCGATTATGCTGCTTGAATTTTTCGGGGGATTGATTACGAATAGTCTGGCCTTGCTGTCGGATTCCGGTCATATGCTCAGTGATGTCAGTGCGCTCATATTGAGCCTAGTGGCGGTAGGGTTCGCAGCTCGACCAGCCTCGCCAAGTAAAACATACGGCTTCTATCGGTTCGAGATATTAGCTGCACTATTCAATGGCGTTACCTTGTTCGTCATAGCTGGCTTTATTATATTCGAGGCATACGGACGTTTCTTCGATCCTCCAGCTGTAGCAAGCGGCTCGATGATGCTGATTGCGGCAGTTGGCCTTCTCGCCAATCTGGCGAGTGCATGGGCTCTGATGCGCAAAGGAGATGTGCATAACAATCTGAACGTGCGGAGCGCCTATCTTCATATTCTTGGTGATGCGCTCGGCTCCGTGGGTGCTGTATTAGCGGGGCTCCTGATCTATCTGTTCGATTGGGCGATTGCTGATCCAATTATATCCGTAGTTGTATCACTTCTCATTCTGAAGAGCGCATGGAGTGTTATCAAGCATACCGTCCATATTCTGATGGAGGGTACACCCTCCAGAATTAATCAGAATGAAGTGAAGGAAGCATTGATGGAGATCGATGGCGTTGCTGACGTGCATGATCTTCATATCTGGACGATCACGTCGGGACTGGATTCCTTAAGCTGCCATGTGCAGGTAGTGGACGGTCAGGATTGCCAGCAGGTGCTGCAGGCAGCCATCCGCAAGATCGAAGAACGCTTCAACATTCAGCATACGACGATCCAAGTGGAGAGCTCTCATATTCGTCATATGGAGCTTAAGGTATAGCGATAGAAAACGCGCTGACAGCGTAACGAAGGAACCTGCTTTCCCTCATAGGGATAGCAGGTTCCTTTTTGTACTGCATGCTAATGCAAAGTCGAAGGCTTCACCAGCTTCTCCTCCATATGCTGTCTGCGGATAAGAATAGCTGCCGTAATGAGCATGACCCCATTCAGGATGAATATCCACCTAATCGGGATTATGCCGCCGATTACTCCCCCGATCACTGGGCCAAGCATCGTTGCCAGCTGAGTGGAGGATTGGTTCAAGCTGAATGCACGTCCTCGGAAGCTGGTGTCGGTCACCTTGACGATCATGGCATTAATGGCGGGATAGACGCCGGCGAAGAACAGACCATAGACGAACCGCAATATGCCGAATTGCGCATAGTGATTGACGAAGAATTGCAGGCAGTTGCCGATACCGCCGCCGATCAGACCGATGAACAGCACGTTGGAGAAGCCGATACGCGAGCCGATTTTGCCCCATTGCGGTGCTGCGATAAGCGTAGCGATTCCTACCGCCGAGAATACGAAGCCAGATTTCAACGAAGCCTCACCTTCGCTCACACCCAGCTGCAGCATGTAGACGGTGAGCAGAGGCTCAAGCAGCATGACCGAGAACGCCGTGACACCAACAATGACCAGCAGCGTAGCGAAGGTCCGGTTGGATAACGCTTGCTTCAGGTCCTCCTTAATCGAGGAGCGGGGTGCAGAACGGTTGAATTTCTTCTCATGAGCAAAAAAGGTTGCGATGAGCGCAGACACCAGTACGATGAAGCCTGAGAATATGAACGATTCCCGATTGCCCATATAGTGGCTCACGACGCCTCCAATTACGGGACCTATAATGCCGCCTGTCGCGCTCGCAGTAGCCATAATGCCAAGCGCATAACCAGATTTCTCCTCCGGTGTGTTCGTTGCAACGAGAGCGATTGCTGCGGGAACATAGCCGGCTAACAATCCCTGAAAAATACGCAGAATTATGAATAGATAAGGATCATGAATGAAATAGGTGAGGAAGTAGAGCGCTGCCAAGCTGAAGCCAGATCGGATGAGCATAGGCTTGCGCCCATATTTGTCGGATAGAGATCCCCAATAAGGAGCAATCAAAGCGCCGGCGAGAAAGGTGATGCCGAATGAAATGCCGGACCATAGCTCAAGATGTTCATGGACGCCAAGATCATTTTTCAAGAATAGTGGGATAAACGGAATGGAAGTAGTGAATGCCGTGCTGCAAAAAAAGACGCCTACCCACAAGACGAATAAATTGCGTTTCCAAGAAAAATTCATGTGCTGTCACATCCTATAGCTAACGTAGTTGTCCCTATTGTAAACCTATTTCAACCGAATCTCCATGGTTTCGGGGAAAATGATCAGTCCTTCCTATTTCTCGGAACAGAAGGACACAGTCAGAACATCTACAAGCAGCTAGTGAATAAGCTCGCTCTCTTTTGCTTTATTGACGAATTTGGAGGAAGCGCGGTTAATTGTTTTTTTGAGAGCAAGCCCGACTAGCAGTGCTGCTCCAGTGAAGACCACCAGTACAAGAAGATCTGACCAGACGATATCCCATAGGATACCGCCGACGGCCTCGCGCATGAGGCTGATCGCATAAGTGAAGGGCAGGAATGGATGAATGGCTTGGAAGAGGGATGGGAGGCAGACGAGTCCAAGTATCGTAATAAGCGCTGCCCAGTTGCGGGTAATGCCTTTCATATCATGAGTATAGAGGTGAATAATAGCTTTCATCGAGTCCTCCCGGGTAGTCATTTCCGTTAGTATTGCTGATCTATGAAAGTTACATACTGGGGATGAATAAATAGGAGGATGGAGAGGAGACTTCGGATTGAGTGCGGGGTGTTATATAAAAGGCAACAGAGCAGACGAATGATTCTGAAGAATCGGTAGCGATCCTAAAAATATTTGTCTGCTCTGCTGCCTGTTTAACTTGGATCATGCTTGCTGCTTAACTTTATTCTTCATCTCACTGAACATGACCGTACGATTGCGCCCTTCGTGCTTGGCTCTATACAGAGCTTCATCTGCGGATTTGAACAATGTGCTTACATCTTCGTGAGCATCATACGCGGCTACGCCGGCAGATAACGTTACCTGCTCATTGATTGACAGAGTAGAGGCCGCCATCGCGATTCGGACTTGCTCCGCCAGCTTGAAGGCTTCAAGCTCCGTTGTGAAAGGAAGCAGAAGCGTGAACTCCTCGCCTCCATATCGGCAGCAATAATCGCCATCCCGTTTCATGCGCAGCATGATCCCAGCCAGCATCTGAAGTACGCCGTCACCCATTTGGTGTCCGAAACGGTCATTCACGCATTTGAAATGATCAAGGTCGAGCAATACCACCGAGAATGGAATACTCTGCTCATGCCAGAGTGCGGTAATAGCATCCAAGGTTCGGCGATTGGTTAGTCCGGTTAAGGAATCGGTCTGCGCTTCCTGCGACAGCACGGCTGTCTTCTCCCTCAGCTTATTGAAAGCTACGACTACCGTATTATTAAGCTGATTCGCCTCATAATTCCAGTAGATCTTCGGGGGGAGCGGGAGCAGCTTCTCGTCATTCCGTGTTAGAAGCGAGGCGTAGTTCGCTAGTCGATTAAGCGGCTCAGCGAGCTTGCGGGACAGCCAGAACGTAAATAGGAACAGCAAGAGCAGGAATGGGGCTGAGACCTTCATCATTTGCTTCAATAATTCGATGGAGGTTGCGGCAACATAATTCTCAGGAGTCTGAGTTATGATTCCCCAGCCAGCAGTGGGAACCGGCGAATAACCGGCCAAGTAGCTTGTGTCCTTGGAATTGATAACGCGCTGTTCACCAGCTAGTCCATCGATTACGCTCTGCACAACTGGGTTTATACTCACATTCTCCGAAATTCGGTTCGTATCGGGATGATAGATTAATTTGCCTGAAGCATCGACGACATAGTAATAAGAGCCGCTTTTGTTGGAGGCTTGCTTCCCGAGAATATCTTGCAGGATGTTAGGCTGCTGCAGGTAGATAGAGCCAGCCACGAAGCCTTTATACTCGCCTGTAGAGCTGAATATGGGATGGCTAATCAGTACGATCATTCGTTTGGTCGTAGCGATGTAGGGCTGGGATATGAATGGAGCTTTTAGCTTTAATGACATTTCAGCCCCCTCGGTAGTCAGCTTTTCCCCGATAAGACCTAATGTGTTCGGGGAGGTAGAGACTACTACGCCTGTTGTATTGATTATGGCTATAGAGTTGAAATAGTGATTAGTTCCCATGAAGAAATCCAGCTGGGATGCCAGCTGCTCATCTGTCAGATCGGTATCAGCGAAATATTCAGCGGTTACTTTCAAGCTTTTCTGCATGGAAATAATTAATGAATCAACCGTCTTGCTCAGGTCGCCCGCAGCAATTCGATTGAGTTCTAATGTATTGTTGAACAGAGATCTCTTCTCTGCGCGATAGCTGACGGTAGCATTTATAATAATGGCAAATAGAACGGAAGCGGCGACGACGAAAGATATGATAGTAGATAGCTTGAAGCCTTTACGAGGTCGAAATGAGGTGATCATTCTATACTCCTCTTCAATATTTTTCTAAATTACAGTGTATCACTATTTGTCGAAACGTGCATTGGAAATCCCTAATTACGGCGTAGGGAGGGCAATAAGACCTGGTTATGACATATGGAGCTAAAATGCTGACAAAAGTGCAACATTACTGGTGCGGAGAGGTAGGTTGGCGCTGAAATACTGACAAAAGTGCAACATTACTGGTGGAAAGAGGCAGGATGGCGGCGCTGAGTCCTGCATCTGCTGTGGCTCGGTTCTGACATGGTAAGCACTCTATTGTTATTCATCCCTACATGTTTAACATTGCCGTATGGGCCGAAGAACAATATACTGAATGCAATATTTCTTAAGAATAAGGAGCAAGGGGCCCATCTATGCCAAGAGTGAATCTATTTTCCAAAATTATTGGTTTAATCGTCATTATGCTGCTGCCTATTATCGGGCTGTACATCTACTCGAACCAGATCAGTACCGACGTGCTGGACTCCGAGCTGAACCGTTCGAATACGAATCAGCTGATTTTTTTTCATAATCAGGTAGATTCATCGATTAACTCGCTCGGATTATGGCCTAATCTGCTCATTCAGGACCCCGATATTTCTACGCTCAAGAATTATTTCACAGCCATGGACGAGCTTGATCTGGAGACGATTAATCTCATCAAGCGCATTCAGACCAAGCTGAGCATTCAGGAGAGCTCTTCGGATTGGACGAGCGAGCTTGCGATCTATTCCCCCAGCCTCCAGCGGGTCATTACCGTCAATGATGCTAAGACTTATAAAGACTCGAGCCTCGAGGGCAGACTGCGTCCAGGCTGGCAAGTAAGGCGCACGGGAGAGGAGGGGAACTTCCGATTCTCGTTAATTACGGCGCTGCCTTACAATCTCTATTCCCAAGTAACGGAAGCCGGCTTAATGATTGAGGTCAGCTTCCATAGTGGCAATATTCGATCGATGCTGGATCAATTCAAGCGTGATGGCAGGAGGGATCCGTTCTATTACAGTAAGGAAATGGGCCCTATCTACAACAGCAGCTCTGACAAAGAGCTTGGCGCCAAGCTGATCGATTATATGAAGACGTACGGAATGTTCGAGGGAGATGGAAGTTATAGGCTGGAGCTGAATGACAGCGAGTATCTGGTTAACGTAGTGCTGTCGCAGACAACGGGATGGTTCATGGTCGACTATATGCCGGTGACAGAAATTCTGAAGCCGATCTATCAGTCGAATCGGATGTTCTATGTTTCGATTGGGCTGCTGCTGCTCATGAGCTGTCTAGTTGCTTATATGCTGTATGCTCAGGTTCAAGTGCCGATGAAGCAGCTGGTTGTCAGCTTCCAGAAGCTGAAGAATGGCGATTATTCGGTGCGCTTGGAGCCTAGAGGCAGAGGTGATAATGAGTTCAAATTCGTATTCACGCGGTTTAACTTGATGGTGGAACAAATTCAAGAGCTGTTCGAGAAGGTGTATCTGGAGAAAATGGTCGTGCGGGAGGCCAAGCTTAAGCAGCTTCAATCCCAGATTAATCCGCATTTCTTCTACAACTGCTTCTCGTTCATCTCCAGCATGGCGAAGCTCAAAAATTATCAATCTGTCGTTGCAATGAGTCAGAACTTATCGAGCTATTACCGCTATACAACGAGGCAGGAGAGAGATTTGGTAGAGCTTAAGGAAGAGCTGCAATTCGTTCGCAACTATCTCGATATTCAGCAAATGCGGATGAGCCGCCTGCAATATACGGTAGAGCTGCCCGAGCCGATGTATCGCCTGCAGATTCCGCCGCTCTCGGTGCAGCCGCTTGTCGAGAATGCTGTTATTCACGGCATCGAGCCTTCTTCTTCAGCAGGACTTATTCGCATAACTGGAGGTTATAATGGAAGCTTGGCCTCCATCACGGTAGAGGATGATGGTGTAGGCATGGATGCCGAGCAGATGTTCGTGCTGGAACAGAAGCTGACCAAGCTGCTGCTAGAGGAAGAGATGGGCTGCGGTCTGTGGAATGTTCATCAGCGGCTGCTGCTCCGCTTCGGAGAGAACTCCGGCATATCGGTCACGGATTCTCCGCTTGGAGGCGTGAAGATTCAGATTCGTTGGAACGTACCGCAGGACGACAAACTAGAGGGAGAGATGACATCATGATTGATATACTTCTTGTGGATGATGAAGCCTATGTAACAGAGAGCTTGGAGGCGACTATTCCGTGGGCGGAGATTGGGATAAGAACCGTATACCGTGCTGCTTCAGCGGTGGAGGCGCTTACGATACTCGAAGCTAATGATATCGATATTATGGTTACCGATATACGGATGCCTGGAATGGACGGGCTGCAGCTGATTGAGGAGGCCAGAGAGCAATGGCCGGAATTGAGATGCCTGCTCTTGACAGGCTATTCCGACTTCGAATATGCACGGAAGGCGATACAGCTTCATGCCACAGATTACATACTGAAGCCGGTGGATGATGAGGAGTTCGTGCGCAGCCTGATCAATACCATTGAGGCGCTTAAGGTCGAATGGGAGCAGGCCGATCAATATCATCAGCTGCTCTATAACATGAAGTCAGAGTATGGTGTGCTCCGGGGCAACTTCCTGCATGATCTGCTCTTAGGCAGACAGCTGTCTCATGTGACGATAGGGGATAAGCTCGCGCAATACGAAATACCGCTGCGGCTCGAAACGCCAGCCGTCGTTATTCTCGTGCAATACGGCAATCCTTATGATGAGACGGATCGAAGCAGTATGGAGCTGATGGAATACGCCGTGGGCAACATTGCGGAGGAAGTATTCGCTGATCATATGCTTGTGTGGCATGGGAAGGCGCCGCATGATTGTCTGCTGCTCATCGCTGAGCTGAAGGAAGAGGAGCGGAGAAAGCTGGAGCGTGCTCCTGACTTTGCAGGGCAGCGCCGCCTGCTGCTGGAGAAATCGTTAGATGTGTTCCGCGAGCAGGTGAGCAAATATTTGAGATCTGATATTTCCTTGATCGTATCCAAATGGTTCAACTTCCCGAATGATATCTCATCCGCCTACCGTGCGGGAATGAGCGTGTATTTATCAAGCGGAAGCCAGCAGTCTGGCACGGTCGTCTATCTGGAGGACAAGCAGACTGAGCCGGAGACGCGGGTTAACCTCATGGAGTCGCTCTATAAGCCGCCGACGCTCATTCACCTGCTGGAATCGAAGCAGTGGGATGCAGCTACGGTTAAGATCAATGAAGTGTTCGATAGCTTGGGGAGCGCAAGGTTCTCTAGAGAGCATCTGTATGAGGTATTCCTCTATATCACCAATGCCTATATGTATACGGCTCATAAACAGGGGCAATTTATTTATGAAATCGACCATTCCGCATTCGATATGCTGCTGGATCGCACGGTTATTCAATCACTGGATAAGCTGAGAGCTTGGTCGATCGGTATTCTGGAGAGGCTGCGGACAGAGCTGTCCAGTACAGAGCAATACGCGAAGAGCAATCTCGTGAAGCAGGTGCAGGAGCTGATCGCGGGCAACCTTGGTCAGGAGACCTCAGTGAAGACGATTGCCGATAAGGTATTCCTGCATCCCGTGTACTTATCCAAGGTGTACAAGCTGGAGACCGGCGAGAGCCTTGGCGACTATATTACAAGAATGCGAATGGAGCAGGCTCATTATTTGCTTAAGCAGAGCAACAAGAAGATTTATGAGATTACTTCGGAGCTTGGTTATCAGAATCCACAGTATTTCAGCAAAATATTCAAGAAATATTATGGAATGACTCCTCAGGAATTTCGGGATCAATAATGAAAGCGTATGAACAGGTTGCGAAAGGTGCAGAAATGTTCGCTTATTGTCATAGGCCTTATCCGCCATCAGACCTATAATGAAAACGTACACTTTAATTAGGTTGATGGAGGGGGAACACAGAAATGATTAGCGCTTACAAAAAGCAGTTGATGCTTGTCATTAGTATGATTATGGTATTCTCAATATTGGCTGCTTGTGGCAGCAACAACGAGAAGGCTGATAATGCAAACAAAGAGAGCGGAGCAGCATCCGGAGAGAATGCCTACCAAGAGAAATACGATCCACCGGTAACGATCACAACAGCATGGGGCGTTGACCCTGCGGTTAAATTCAAGAACGGTGAGACGATCGAGAAAAACGTAGCAACCAAATGGGCTCTGGAAGAGCTCGGTATTAATATCGAATCTGTGTGGTCTGTAACGGATACGAACAATGCCTATGCGACGAAGCTTCGTCTGGCTATGTCTTCCGGTCAAAAAATGCCTGACGTGCTAGTAGTCGGCAACAATGATCCACAATTGCTTGCAGACCTGGTTGACTCAGGCAACTTCCAAGAAGTAGGAAGCCTGTTCGACAAATATGCGAATGAAAAATGGAAAAAAGCGATGGAGCTTGATCCAGGCGTATGGAACCCATACATTCGTGATGGTGAGAAATTCGGTATCCCGGTTCTCGACTATGCTTACAACAATGACTATGTCCTCTGGATTCGCCAAGACTGGCTTGATAAGCTGAACCTGAAAGCTCCTACAACGATGGAAGAGCTTGAGACCGTTATGGAAGCGTTCAAGAACAACAATCCAGACGGACTTGCGCCTGATAAAGTCGTTCCACTGAGCATTGGCTTCAAGACATCCATGAACACTTGGATGGGCGATCCTTCTTGGATCTTCGGCGCTTACGGCGCGATGCCGCAGCAGTGGAATGTTGGCGCGGACGGCAATCTGGAGTACGGCTCTGTTAGTGCAGGCATGAAAGACGGTCTTGCTAAGCTGACAGAATGGCATCAAAAAGGTCTGATCCCGAAAGAAGCAGCTCTATGGGATGAGAACAAAACGTCGGAACCTGCTATTGCAGGTACAGCGGGTATTATTCCTGGTCCTTACTGGATGAGCGGATGGCCGCTTGTTGATACAGCGAAGAACGTTGAAGGCGCTGTATGGAAACCAATCGCATTGCCTACAGGTCCAGATGGCAAAGCTGGCCGTCACGGTACATCATTCTCAAGTGCAGTTGTTCTGATCAACAAAGATATGAAAAATCCAGAAGCTCTGTTCACATACCAGAACTGGATGTATGACAACATTGCTAACCCTGAGAAGGGCAGCAAGTATGAAGTAGGTATTTTCCAAGGCTATGACTATGACCTTGATGCTAATGGCAATCCGCTCTACCTGACTGACGTGCCAGGCGGCGAAGTGAACGTTGTTCGATACTTCCTCGTACGTGACGGTGCTCGTATTCCAGATGCTCAAATGTCGGCATTGCTTGGACTTGCGGATGGCAAAACGCCAGAAACACGTATGGAGAAGGATCTGAAAAACAACTTTGGTGTAGAAACACCTGCTGCAGCAAAAGTATTGATGTCTCAGCCGGATGCTGGGTACATGAATATGTTCACAGGCCCTACTACGCCTACTATGAAATCCAAAATGGACTACCTGAAAAAAATCGAGCTGCAAACGTTCAACGAAATCATCTACGGCCAAAAGCCGCTTGATGCATTCGACACATTCGTTACGAACTGGAACAAATCCGGTGGCGAGCAAATGACTAAAGAAGTGAACGAGTGGTACGCAAGCGTTAAATAATGATGACGAGAAAGCAGTCTGCCCTTAGGGCAGGCTGCTTTTTTGGTTTGCAATAAGCATGGAGATCCAGTTGTTTGGTAGGCGATAAAAAAGAGGTTGCAATTGTGCCATCTATGTTGCGTTTCTCATGTGTCGGAAGGGCGCAAACCGTTGCTATAATGAGGATGTTCTTAATTTGGTTAATGTTTGAGGAGGAGTATTACTATGAGTCAGCTAAAGCGCAACTGGCCCTTTCATGTGATGATTTTGCCATCGCTCATCTTTTTGATCGTGTTCAGCTATTTGCCTATGGCAGGTATTGTGATGGCGTTTCAAGACTTCAAACCGGCGCTTGGCTTCACAGGATCGGAATGGATCGGCCTGGACAATTTCCGCTATTTGTTCGAACGGGAGGACAGCGTTCAAGTCATCTGGAATACGCTGATTATCGCCGTTCTTAAAATTATATTCAACTTGGTAGCACCATTCACCTTTGCTATTTTCTTGAATGAGATTCGCAAGGAGTTCTTCAAACGCAGCGTTCAGACGCTCGTGTATTTGCCTCACTTCTTGTCTTGGGTTATTCTCGGCGGTATCCTCGTTGACATCCTGTCGACGGACGGCGGGTTCGTGAACCGCATCTTGGGCTCGGTTGGCATTGAACCAATATTCTTCCTTGGTGACGGGGATTGGTTCCGAGTAACGGTAATCGTATCTGACATCTGGAAAGAGTTCGGCTACGGCACAATCGTCTTCCTAGCTGCACTCGCTAACATTAACCCTGCACTGTATGAAGCTGCTGAAGTCGACGGTGCTAGCCGCTGGAAGCAGACGATTTACATTACGATGCCATCGCTCGTACCAATGGCTATCGTAGTTGGAACACTTGCACTGGGCAACATCCTGAATGCAGGCTTCGACCAGATCTTCAACTTGTATAATCCGCTTGTCTATGACAAAGGGGACATCATTGATACGTTCGTGTACCGCACGGCTATATTGAGCGGAGAGATGGGCTTCGGGACGGCAATCGGACTGTTCAAATCCGTTATCAGTATGATATTGATATTCCTCTCTTATCGCATGGCTTACAAATGGGCGAACTACAGAATATTCTAATAAGGGAGAGAGCATAGAATGTATCATAAAACACTGTCGTACCGTATTTTTTCCATCTTCAATCACGCCGGTCTGCTCGGTATCTCATTGCTATGCATCATCCCGCTGATTCACGTACTGGCGATCTCGTTCAGTGCGAAGTCAGCGGCGGATGCCAACCTTGTCACTTTATGGCCAATCGACTTCACACTCGAAGCTTATAAGAAGACGATCGACAATCCCGTGTTTCTGCACTCCCTATGGGTGTCCATTAAGCGTACAGTAATCGGAACGGCATTGACGCTATTCCTCGCTTTTATGGCGGCTTACCCGCTAGCCAAAGAGAACACGCAGTTCAAGGGCAGAACGATCTATTCCTGGATCTTCATCTTCGCAATGGTGTTCAATGGGGGATTAGTTCCATTCTATATCGTTATCCAAAAAATCGGCTTGATGGGCTCGTTCTGGGCGCTCGTCCTGCCTGGTGCTGTTAATATCTACTTGACGATTCTGATGATGAACTTCTTCCGTGGTATTCCGAAGGAGCTGGAAGAGGCAGCCATGATTGATGGAGCAGGTCATTTCCGGACGCTGTTCACGATCTTCCTGCCTGTATCCAAGCCAGCGATGGCGACACTCGGATTGTTCAGCATCGTGTTCCACTGGAACTCTTGGTTCGACGGCTTGCTGTACACGAATGGAGCGGATCAATATCCGCTGGCTACGTTCCTGCAGACGGTCATCATTCAACGGGACATGAGCTCGATGAGCCTTGATCCGGTGTCGATGGCATTAATCTCGCAGAAAACGGTCAATGCAGCGCAAATCTTCATCGGCGCGCTGCCGGTCCTCATTCTGTATCCGTTCTTGCAAAAGTTCTTCGTAAAAGGTCTCGTTGTCGGCTCTGTGAAAGAGTAGCACGAGCGAAGAGAGAGCGATCCGCCATCATGGTGTGCGGATCGCTTTTTTTGTTTGTGTAGAGTGCGACCACGGAGGCTATGTAACCGCTATCTCCTGTCTTTTCGCATATTTTCCTTTTTCAAGTAGATGGTCGTGGTATGGGAGGATAAAGGGATGGAAAATGGTTGCATAAAATGCAGGAATGTTGTTTTTGGTATATATATGCTGTTCCATTAAATCGCTTACAATTATAGCGTTATAGCCATTCATTAGTCATATCAAGGGGGACATGAACAGATGAGAAGCTGGAAAGCTAGAATAAGCATTATGCTGGCAGCTGTACTTATGCTAACGCAATTCGCTTGGCCGCTGCCGAACGTGAAAGCGGCTTCAACGAACTTGGCTTTAGGCAAGACAGTTACCGCAAGTGAAGAGGATTCCAAATGGGGGAATGTGCAAGGGAATGCGGTGGATGGCTCTACCGCTACGAAGTGGTCGTCAGCAAGTGCCATTACGACATCGCACTGGCTTCAAGTGGATCTTGGAGGAGCTTCTGACTTAACCGGAGCTACAGTGCACTGGGGTAATGAAGAAGTAGTGAGATACAAGGTGGAAATATCAGCTGACGGAACGAGCTGGACGACGGCTGCAGATCGTTCGGCTAATAGCGTGAAGATGCTATCGGAGAACTTAGCCTTTGAAGCTAGTGGAATCCGGTACATACGAGTTGATATCTCGTATTATGCGGGAACAGGCTGGTGGCCTGCCATCTCAGAATTGCAGGTATGGGGCGAGCAGGCTAGTAAGGATCCTGCTGACATCGTTAGCTACTCAGAGGTAGCCGTGGCAACCTCGACTGGAGTAGCGCCGGTGCTGCCTGCTGAAGTAACGGCAACCTACAAGGATGCAAGTAAAGGAAGCGCAGCAGTTGTATGGGATGCGATTGACGCAAGCCAATATGCATCCAAGGGAAGCTTCATCGTACAGGGGACTGTAGCGGGAGCATCCGTTCAACCTACTGCATCAGTGAAGGTTGACGGCTATCGTGATGACTTCATTAGAGGCGTAGATATCTCGACGCTGACAGCCATTGAGGACAATGGCGGCAAATATTATGACAGCAACGGCGTAGAGCGGGATTTGCTCGATATTCTGAAGGATCGCGGCGTGAACTACGTAAGGCTTCGTGTCTTCAACGATCCTCAGAAAACAGATGGCTATAACGATAAGGAAGATGTTATCCGTCTAGCTAAGCGAGTGAAGGCGAAGGGACTGCAGCTGCTCGTCGACTTCCATTACTCGGATGACTGGGCTCACCCTGGTCAGCAGGTTCGTCCAGCAGCATGGACGAATTATACGTTCGATCAGCTCAAACTAGCGGTATACAACTATACGTATGAAGTAATCTCAGAGCTGAAGCAAGCGGGCGCCATGCCTGACATGGTTCAGATCGGCAATGAGATCAACAGCGGTGTGCTGACAGGTAACGGTGGTAAGGTGGTATTCGCAGATCAAATTGCTTTGCTGAATAGCGGAGCTGCAGCAGTACGGGAATTACAGGGTAATGACAAAGTAGAAATTATGATCCATCTGGCTGAAGGCGGCAAGAACGATGTGTTCCGCAGCTTCTTCGATGGAATCAATAAAGATGTCGACTACGATATTATCGGCTTGTCTTACTATCCATTCTGGCATGGCACGTTAGAAGCGGTTAAGGCCAACATGGATGATATGGCTAAGCGTTATGGCAAGGACGTTGTAATCGCTGAGACTTCTTATCCTTTCTCATACAAGGATGGAGATGCTCACGAGAATATTATCAATACACCTGGCAAGCTGAATGTGGGAGGCGCAACATGGCCTGCTACAGTCGAAGGACAGTACGACGCGATACAGAAAATTATGGATTTGCTGTCCCAAGTTGAAGATAGCAAGGGTGCAGGGTTCTTCTATTGGGAGCCGGCATGGATTCCTGCTAATGTAGGCTGGATCGCATCCGAAGGCGATGCATGGGAGAATCATGCCATGTTCGACTATGATGAGTATCCTGCCAACGGTGGTTATGCTTATGAGGGCTTCGCTCTTGATTCCTTGGACGTCTACAAATACGGGATGATGAATCCTCCTGCTGATCGTCAAGGACTGGCGAAGGCCATTGCAGATGCTTCGGCGCTAGTGGAAGCAGACTTCTATGCGGAGGCTTGGACGAAGCTGGAGCCAGCAATTGAAGCTGCACAGGCGGTGCACAATCAAGCATACAGCGCTTCAGGTGTAACGCAATCCGAAGTGGATGCTGCGCAGGAAGCACTAGCTGCTATTGTAGATATGTTAGAAGTTATTCCGGCGGATAAAGCATCGCTGAACGGCCTTATTGCCCAGGCTCAGCAGCTCGTTCCATCGGAATGGACAGTAGATACTTGGAGTGAAGCAGCAGCAGCGCTGGAGCTAGCCATTGCTGTTCAGAGCAATGAGAAAGCCACACAGACTTCTGTGAATGCAGCGGCACAGGCACTTGCTCATGCTATTAACGGCTTGTCTAATGTAGAAAAGAAGCCGCTGATCGCACTCATTACACAAGTATTGAAGCTGGATGGAGCCGAATATTTGAAATCGGATTGGCATGTAGTGGCAGCCGCTCTGACCGAGGCTCAGGGCATCGTCAAGAATGAGGCTGTGAATCAAGCTCAGGTTGATGCAGCATTCGCGAAGCTGCAGGCTGCACAAGCAGCGCTTGTTCTATTGCCAGATCTGACGACAGGCAAGACAGTAACCTCTTCAAGCAATGCCGGTACTGGCGGAGGCAAATCGAACTCTCCAGGAGGAGCGATTGATGCCGCTCTAGATACCTCATGGGGAACGGATAAAGGGATTGGCAGCTGGTGGCAGGTCGATCTAGGAGAGTCATCCCTGCTCAAGAAAATCGTAATGAAGCTGTGGGGAGGTGGCATAAAATACCGAATTGAAGTATCGAATGACAATGAGAGCTTCACCACGGCGGTAGACACGACGAACGATGTCATTACCTCGGAAGCGCCTAGTCATGTCCTTCCTGAAGGAACGATGGGCAGATACATCAAGGTAACTATTACAGGCGGTGGAGAATGGGTCGGTATGCTTGATTTCCAAGCTCTTGGCTTGATTCCTGCTAATAAGGATGCTCTGCAGGCAGCTATTGCAGAGGCAAGTGAGCTGAGTGCTGATGAATACACCGCACCAAGCTGGCAGGTGCTTCAGCAGCGATTGAATGAAGCGAACACATTGAATAATGAGATTGAAGTTGTACAGAGCCAGCTTGATGCTGCCATAACGGCATTAACAGAAGCAATTACTGCTCTGGAAGAGAAGGTAGATGTAGAAGGTGTGCTTCTGGATCAGACGTCTGGTACGCTGACGGCTGGCGACAGTACGCAGCTAACAGCAACAGTAAATCCAGAGAATGCATCCGATAAGACGGTCATCTTCGTATCGGCTGAGCCTTCGGTTGCTACAGTAACAGGTTCGACCTATGATGCGGCTTCAGGTACAACAACGGTAACAGTGAATGCCGTAGGAGCAGGCTCCACAGTCATTACGGCAACAACAGCTGACGGCAGCTACACAGCTTCCTATAGTCTTGTTGTTAAACAGTCGTCAACTGGAACAGGACCTTCAGTGCCAGCTGAGACAGAACAGCCGAAAGAAACGGTAACAGGCTCTATTGTAACGATAGAAGGCCTTAAAGCTGATGCCAATGGGAAATTAACGGCGAGCATTACGGCAGACAGCATGAGCAAGGCTGCGGCTAATGCGACGAACAAGCAAGTAGTCATTCAAGTGGAAGCGCCGGCTGGAACAACGCAGACGGCGGTTCATATCGCAGCAAGCAGCTTGAACACTCTAGAGTCAAATGGTATTGAGACCATTCGTGTTGAATTGTCTAGCGGTGTAACGATCAGCGTATCTGTTGATGCTCTAACTTCGAAGGAAGCTGGCAGCTCGGCTGTTCTAGAGATCGCTGCACAGCAGGTGTCGCCAGCTCAGCTGGGTGAAGCAGCACAAGCTGTAGTTGGAGCTAATCCTGTATTCGATCTGACGATGACATTAGGCGGTAAGCGAGTGGCGTGGGAAGGCGGACAGGTGAAGGTAACTCTACCTTACACGCTGCAAGCTGGACAGAACCCGCATCAGGTGGTTGTGTACTACTTAAGCGAGAATGGTGAAGCGCAAGTGGTACATGGTGCTGTATATGATGAAGCGACGGGAACGGTAACGTTCACAGCGGAGCATTTCAGCCATTATGCAGCCGTCTATGCTGGCGTGAAGTTCAACGATATCGCAGCATTCCCTTGGGCGAAGGAAGCGATTGAAGGACTTGCTGCCCAAGGTATTGTGCAGGGAGTTTCAGAAGGTCATTTTGCCCCGGCAGGTCAAGTAACTCGTGCGCAATTCGTGCACATGCTCGTCCAGGCACTTGGACTGAAGGGCGACAGCACAGGAAGCAAGCTTACCGATGTGCTCGAAGGCGCTTGGTATTACGAGTCTGTAGCGGCTGCTGAGCAGCTCGGAATTGTACAAGGCAAGCCGAACGGTACATTCGGCATTAACGAGCAAATTTCACGTGAGGATATGGCGGTTATGCTGTATCGCGCACTTGAGACAGCTGGACAGCTAGGCGGTGCCCAAGGCAGCGGGACTCCATTCGCAGATCAAGCTGCAATAGCTGATTATGCGAAGGATGCAGTAGCCTCCATTAAGGAGCTGGGTATCATCTCTGGCATGGGCAACGGCAGCTTCGCACCGAAAGCTAATGCAACAAGAGCACAAGCGGCGGTTATTATCGCTAATACATTGGAAGCTGTATATCAATAAGCATTACTGCCATTAAAGGTGGGGCTGCATCTTCAGGAGCATTTCTGGAGGTGCAGCCTTGCCGTCTACTACACGCAACAACAACGGAGGATACGAGCATATGACTGCATTTATAAAAGGGATGGACATCTCGTTCACAGATGAGATCGAATCAGAAGGCGGAGCTTTCTACGAGAATGGCGTAGAGACAGACATTATCGATATTATGAAAGGCAGCGGAGTGAATTCGATTCGGCTGCGCCTGTGGAATGAGCCGGAGGTTAACTACGTTAATCTAGAGCGTACGAAGCTGATGGCGAAGCGGATTAAGGCAGCGGGGCTGCATTTTCTGCTGGACTTCCATTATTCCGACTACTGGGCTGACCCTGCTAAGCAGACGAAGCCGAAGGCATGGGCAACACTTGCCTTCCCTGAGCTTGTAGAAGCGGTCAAGAGCTTCACGCGGGAGACGCTGCTCGTATTGAAGGAGCAAGGGACACTGCCGGATATGGTGCAGATCGGCAATGAGATTACGCCGGGCATGCTGTGGGATGAAGGGAAGGTCGATGGGGAGTTCAACACCGATGAGCAGTGGGATAAATTCAGCACACTGGTGAAAGCGGGTATTGAAGGGGCTCATGAGGCAGCAGGGGCTGATAGCGGCATGAAGATTATGATTCATATCGATCGCGGAGCGGATAACGAATCGAGCCGGCATTTCCTCGACAAGTTCAAGCAGCTGGATGTGCAATATGATGTAATTGGTCAATCCTATTACCCCTGGTGGCATGGAACGCTCCAGCAGGTGGCTGACAACTTGAACGATCTAGCGCTGCGTTACGACAAAGATATTATCGTAGTGGAAACGGCGTATCCCTGGACGCTGTCGAGCGAAGGGCATCCGATTGAGTTCATCGTTACCTCTGAGGAACAGCTTCATGAGGGTTATCCAGCAACAGTGGAAGGTCAGGCGAAGTTCCTCTCTGATCTGACAAGCTTGATTAAGCAGACACCGAATGGCCGCGGAGTCGGCTTGTACTACTGGGAGCCAGGCTGGATTCCTTCCAAAGAGCAGTGGTCAGTCGGACATGCGAATAATTGGTCGAATCTGACGCTGTTTGATTTTGGAGGCAATAAGCTGAAGTCTCTTGACGTGTAGTCCAATGACAATGGAAAACCCTTTTGTTAAATAAGGCACTGCGCAGACGAATGTTCTTGCGATCGCTGTTGTTTCCGGATGACCAGAACAATAGAGGCTAAGGTTGTCATCCGGAAACAAAGGCGAACGCTGGCGCTTCTTCAGAATCATTCGTCTGCTTCGTTCCTTTTAACATTGGCCCAACGTCAAGATAGGGGGAAGAAAAAAGAGAGATCAAGCAGCCCGTGGGGGCTTCTTGATCTCTCTTTAATTGGAAGACAGCTAGTCCAATACAGCTGTAATATGAGCATTTGTGATCGACCAGTGGGAAGCTGTCCATACTTTAGCTTTCTTGTCGAGCAGAATAATTTGTGGAGATTCATGCTTAACAGCTGTATCTTCAGCAATCTGATTGGAAACCGGGCGAGACTCGATGACTTTTACAAGCACATAGTCTGTCCCTTCATTCGGTTTGCCTTCCAGATAGGTATTGAACTCTTTGAAAGCATTAGCGCTGACAGGACATGTGGTGCTGTGCTTGAATACAACGACCGGACGCTCGCTTGAGCCCTCCAGAACGGTATTCCAATCTTCAACAGAATCTATTTCGCGATATTGTGCCATCGTTAACACTCCTCTTCATTTAGACGTAATGGTTACTCTGTAATGATTATATCCTTCACGCCAATAAAAGTCATCTTGCTGCATGGACTGCATTCATGCTTGGCATCATCAGACCGTTATTATTATATTTTTTGTGAAAATAGTGTTACAGTTCGATGCCCATAGGGTATAATCAAATGCTGATGTAATTGGGTGTGGATTAGGAAATGATTAGGTATATTTATAATGTCCAAGTGTGAAGGGGTGCAAATAAATGACGGATAATGCCATTATTCGATTCGAGCAGGTTACTAAGCAATTCGATCATGAGACGACCGTTCTGAAGAATGTCAGCTTCGAGATCGAGCGGGGCAAATTTTATACGCTTCTAGGTCCTTCGGGCTGCGGGAAAACAACCGTGCTGAGATTGATCGCAGGTTTCATAGAGCCCTCGAAGGGCAATATATACTTCAATGGTAAAGTCATCAACCGTGTGCCGGCAAATGAACGCCAGGTTAACACGGTTTTTCAAGATTATGCGCTGTTCCCGCATCTTAACGTATTCGAGAATATCGCCTTTGGGCTGCGTATCAAAAAGCTGAAGGCTGCGGCCATTACCGCCAAAGTGAAGGAAGCACTCCGCTTCGTCAACCTAGATGGATACGAGAATAGAGAGATCACAGAGATGTCCGGAGGCCAGCGGCAGCGTGTTGCGATCGCCCGCGCGATTGTGAATGAGCCGGAAATTATTTTGCTGGATGAGCCGTTGTCAGCACTTGATCTGAAGCTTCGGACTGAAATGCAGTACGAGCTGCGCGAGCTGCAGCGCCGTCTGGGCATTACCTTCATCTTCGTCACGCATGATCAGGAAGAGGCGCTTGCGATGTCGGATGAAATCTTCGTTCTGAGTGAAGGCAAGATTGTGCAGAGCGGCACGCCTAACGATATTTATGATGAGCCGATTAACCGCTTTGTGGCTGATTTTATCGGTGAGTCGAACATCGTGTCAGGCCGGATGAAGCGCGACTTCGAGGTGGAATTCGCGGGACGCATCTTTGAATGCGTAGACCAAGGGCTGAGTCCGAATGAGCCTATTGAGATTGTCATTCGTCCGGAGGATCTGGAGATCACAACGTCCCAGCAAGGGAAGCTTCAGGTGCGAGTAGACTCCCAGCTGTTCCGCGGCGTGCATTATGAAATATCCTGTTATGATGAGTCGGGCAATGAGTGGCTCGTCCATTCGACCAAAAAAGCGAACGTAGGCGAGCAAATTGGCTTGTATTTTGACCCAGAGGCTATTCATGTCATGAGGCTTGGTGAGACTGAAGAGGAATTCGATAAACGTCTGGATGCGTATAGCGAGGCTCAAGATGCACACTAGTACGCGGAATTATTACCTCATCCCGTATCTGCTGTGGATCGCGCTGTTCGTCGTTGCACCTATTGTTCTCATTGTGTATTACTCTTTCTTCAACGTGGAAGGGCAGTTCACATTCGGTAATTATGCCAAGTTCTTCACGCCGGTCTATATGAAGATGACGCTCAGCTCGTTCTGGTATGCCTTCCTCATAACGGCATTCTCGCTGCTGGTTGCTTACCCGACTGCGTATCTGCTCACGAAGACGAAGCACAAGCAGCTCTGGCTCTTGCTCATTATTCTTCCAAGCTGGATTAATCTGCTGCTCAAGGCTTACGCTTTTCTCGGCTTATTCGGCACGTACGGCTTCGTGAATAGTGTCCTTGAGCTAACGGGGATCGGTACCCAGCAAATATTGTTCACGGACTTCAGCTTCATCTTCGTATCAGTCTATATCTTCATCCCGTTCATGATCCTGCCGATCTTCAACTCACTGGAGGAGCTTAATCCTTCACTCGTGTATGCGGCGCGGGATCTTGGAGCTTCCTCCTGGACGACGTTCCGGAGGGTTATCTTCCCGCTTACCCTGAGCGGAGTGAAGTCTGGCTGCCAAGCGGTCTTTATTCCAGCCTTGTCACTCTTCATGATTACGCGGCTTATTGCCGGCAACCGGGTGATTACGCTTGGAACGGCTATCGAGCAGCATTTTCTAGTGACACAAGACTGGGGTATGGGCGCGACGATCGCGGTGTTCCTTATTATAGCGATGGCTATTATTATGCTGTTGACGGGCAGCAGGAAGAGAGGGCTGCAGAATGAGAGCAACAGGAAAGCTGTCTAATCTATATCTAATCGCTGTGTTCGCCATTTTGTATGCGCCGATTCTCTATCTGATCTTTTATTCGTTCAATAGCGGCGGCTCGATGCGGAACTTCGAGAGCTTCACACTAGAGTGGTATCAGGAGGTATTCGCGGATACGAGACTGCTTATTATTGTGCTTAATACGTTCGTAATCGCGCTGCTGTCCTCTGCTATCTCGACGATTCTTGGAATTGCAGGGGCACTAGCTATTCATCAAATCCGGAAGTACCGCCCGAAGAGCACCTTGCTGACGCTCAATAATGTGCTTATCGTAAGTCCGGATGTCATTATCGGTGCTTCCTTCTTAATCCTGTTTACCATTATCGGCATTAAGCTTGGGTTTACCTCGGTGCTGCTGTCGCATATCGCTTTCAGCGTACCGATTGTAGTCATTATGGTGCTGCCTAAGCTGCAGGAGATGAGTCCGACGCTGATCGATGCGGCACGTGACCTCGGTGCGAGCAGCTGGAATGTACTGACGAAGGTCATTATGCCTTTTATCAAGCCGGGCATATTCGCAGGGTTCTTCATGGCTCTTACGTATTCACTCGATGACTTTGCTGTTACCTTCTTCGTAACAGGCAATGGCTTCTCGACGCTGTCGGTTGAAATTTACTCAAGGGCTCGCCAAGGCGTATCGCTCTCGATTAATGCGTTGTCGACGCTGATCTTCCTATTCACGATCGTCCTTGTTATCGGTTATTACTTTATTAACCAACGCAATAACCGCCCTTCGGCAGGATCGGAGGGACACAGATGAAGCAGTTAGTCCGGATGTTCGTCGTCGTGATTGCCGTATCGCTGGGGTTAATGTATCTAACAGCGTATCTCAATTCCAGCCAAGGCTATACGAGCGGCAATACGCTCACGATCTATAACTGGGGCGATTATATCGACCCTGAGCTGCTGGAGGAATTTGAGGAGGAGACCGGCATTAAGGTCATCTACCAGACGTTCGATTCCAATGAAGCGATGATGACGAAGATTGCCCAAGGGGGCACTACCTTCGATGTCAGTGTGCCTTCGGAATATGCGATTAGCAAAATGAAAGAAGAGGATCTGCTGCTGCCGCTCGATCACTCTAAGCTGCCGAATCTGAAGTATATCGATCCCAGCTTCATGGATCTGTCCTTCGATCTAGGCAATGCCTACTCGATCCCGTATTTCTGGGGTACGGTTGGCATTGTGTACAATCCTGAGCTCACTGATCTTACGTTCAAGAGCTGGAATGATCTATGGGATGACAGTCTCCGCAATCAGATTCTGCTGCTGGATGGCGCCCGTGAAGTAATCGGTATGGGGCTGAACAGCTTGCATTACTCTCTGAATGATACGGACGAGGAGCATTTGCAAGCAGCGAAGGCTAAGCTTGGTACACTTACTCCTAATGTGAAGGCGATCGTCGGCGACGAGATCAAGATGCTGATAGCTAATGAAGAGGCGGCGGTCGGTCTCGTATGGTCGGGTGATGCGTCCGAGATCATGAGCGAGAACGAGAAGCTGGATTATGTGGTGCCGGAGGAGGGCTCGAATCTGTGGTTCGACAATATGGTCATTCCGAAGACGGCCAGCAATATTGAAGGTGCCCATACGTTCATCAACTTTATGCTCGATCCGGAGCATGCGGCAAGGAATGCTGAATATGTCGGCTATTCTACACCGAATGAGAAGGCTCTTGAATACTTGCCAGAGGAGATTGCCGAGGACGAGCGCTTTTACCCGAATGAGGAGCTGACGTCCAAGCTTGAGGTATATGAGAATCTAGGCAAAAGAATGCTGTCCCATTATAATGAGCTGTTCCTGGAATTCAAAATGCATAGGAAATAAGCACTGCCAGCATGGAAGGAGTCGAGCCTTTAGTTCGGCTCCTTTGTGTTAGGTTGAGCGGACAGAGGTTATGTCAATAATTAGAAGGAGAGAGGATTGTCCCACTAGATGTAAGCGCTTGTAAAAAAATAGGCTAAAAAAATTTTCTGATAATTTCGAAAGCTGCATCATATTCGGATAAAGCCAGTCACGGCAAGGGCTTCCGCAGATGGATGGTGCATAGCGTACATGCCTGATTAACAGGGTTAAGAAGGTAAGCGCCCTTGACTTCAACTTTTAATAAATGTTACGGTTTTGTTAGGATAACTCACATTTCTACAACTCCTATACCTATTCACTAAAGGGAGGCGGAAGGATGAACATCATTATTATGCTCGACTACGAGGGTACTGAGCCCTAATCGAGAGTGAGAAGGTAGTAGTCGCTGCTGGACCTAACAAATGAACCTGTGAAGGAGAGATTCGATGATTAAAGCGATTATATTTGACTTTGACGGTACGATTCTGGATACGGAGACAGCATGGTACAATGCTTTCCGTGATGCTTATAAGGAACATGGCGTAGATCTAACGCTTGATTTATACTCCCAATGTATTGGAACCAGCCTGCACACCTTTAACCCCTATGAGTATTTAATGACGGAGCTGAAGCTCCCTATTGATAAGCAGCTATTCAAGCAATCCGTACATGCCCAGCATTCAGCCTTGATGGATGTAGAACAGATCCGCCCTGGTATTCTGGATTACTTGAAGCTAGCCAAAGACGCTGGTCTCAAGATTGGTCTTGCCTCCAGCTCTTCGAAGGAATGGGTTGAGAAGTACTTGAGCCAGCTAGGCATACGAGATTATTTCGAATGTATCCGTACCTCCGATAATGTCACTAACGTGAAGCCCGACCCCGAATTATACAATCAAGCCCTTGAATGTCTGGGTGTGCAGCCAGACGAAGCTGTTGCTATTGAAGATTCCCCGAACGGAGCACGCGCTGCCGCAGCAGCTGGCATGCACTGTATCGTCGTTCCCAATGCCATCACGAAGTTTCTAGCCTTTGATGAGCCGAATCAGTATCACCAGGCAGAATGTCTAACCCATATTGATTTCCAAAAAGTGCTGGTTGGCAGCCTGTAATCTGCAGGCAATAGAGAGAAGCACTCACATGGCAGCGTCTCTGATGAGGAGACTGCTGCTTCGCATTCAATAAAGACTGAATATTCAAATAATTTGAGTAGTGGCTTTATGGCTTGAGAAGGAGGGTTTAGTCTATGAAAGCAGTGCATTTCGGAGCGGGTAATATAGGCAGGGGATTCATCGGTTTGATGTTGTCCAATGCAGGGTACGAGATCACATTCGTAGCGAGAAATGAGAAGCAGGTGGCCCTGCTGCAGCAAAGAAAACGGTACTCGGTTACCTTGGCTAATGAGAATAGGGACACTGAGGTTGTCGACAATGTGTCAGCGATTAACGTGTGCAATAGAGCTGCGGTCGCGGCGGCGGTGGCAGCGGCAGATCTGGTCACGACAGCAGTGGGAGTGGCTTCCTTGAAGCAGATCGCGGAATCGATAGCGGTAGGAATTGAGCTTCGATTGAGGCAGGGCAAGCATCGTCCGCTGCATGTGATCGCATGTGAGAATGCCATCGGCGGGAGCACGCACTTGAAGGAGAGAGTGTATCAGTATTTGCCTGCGGAATGGCATGAGAAGGCGGATTATTATATTGCTTTTCCCAATACAGCCGTTGATCGGATTGTGCCTCTGCAGCAGCATGAAGATCCCCTTAAGGTCATGGTGGAGCCGTATTTCGAATGGATTGTGGATCGTTCGGCGATGATTGATGGGTTCAATGAAATTGAGGGCGTGAAGTATGTGGAATCGTTAAAGCCCTATATTGAACGTAAGCTGTTCACGGTCAACACGGGTCATGCAGCCGCAGCGTATCATGGTTACCTCGAGGGATACGATACGATTCAAGAGGTGATGAAGGATCCTCGGCTTAAGGAGGAAATCTCTCAGGTGATGAAGGAGACGGGAAGCGTGCTGACCGCCAAATATCACTGGGATGAGAAGAAGCACCAGAAGTACATTCATAAAATGATGAACAGATTCACCAATCCTCGTCTGAGCGATAATGTCGTTCGAGTAGGCCGCTCACCTCTTCGTAAGCTCTCGCTTAACGATAGGCTGGTAAGGCCCACCTTACAGGCTCATGAGATGGGGCTTGATACGAGTTATCTTATATCGACTATAGCTGCCGCTCTGCTATTCGACTATGAGAAGGACCAAGAGGCAGTCAAGCTGCAGTCTGCCCTGCATAAGACAGGCATACATGACGTGATTAGCGGCTATATGGGTATTCCTCACAAGCATTCGATCCATCAGAGCATAGTAGACAGATATGGCGAGCTCAGAGACAAATATGCTTAAGGCTAAATGAAACTATACTTTAGAACGAACCCCAGTCCTGTTGGATTGGGGTTTGTTCTGTTAGCTGTGATATGGAGGTTGATTGTATACAAATTTGGATAGAAATATAGAGCTATTCTAGCAGCGGCTTTAATTGAAGATAACCTAGTATTTTGGTTGTTTGTGAGAGTAGAGAAGGTCCTGGTATGGGGGTAAATATAACCCTATATTTGACCTATTATTTGCATTTTATGTAGAAATTTAAATGGGAGAGAAAGCCTTCGGCAACTAATGAACTACCACTAGAATAGCGCCGCTGTGCGGTGCAATCCAGATGGAAGTTGTTAAACGATTTCCCAGTCTGAGCGATAAAGGTACAAATTACCTATTTTTATGGTGGAATATGTAGTAATATAATACAATAGAAAATATTTAGGGCGAATCTGTCGAAAAAGGATAAATAATGCTGATACAAATGGTCTATTCTGCTATAATAATTTCTAGTAAATACATAGGGATTACTTAGTAGCTTCGAAGAAAGAGTAGGACAGATTGTGAAGAATTTGCAGGATATATGGTCATTTTCAGCTTATTATTTCCAACAATGGATTCGGGCCGATTAGCGGTTATAGGCTTAAGTATTCATCGATATTGGCCATTAGTCCCTTGAAGAACGGACACTTCAATCTGATGGAAACACCATATTTTTTTTAAACCATACTTCCTTAATTTGCTAATCAAAGTAGAAGAGTTACAACTGGACTAGGTGTTACAAGACATTGGTTACTTAACCGGTGACTATTAAAATTATAGAGGTGAATTGAAGTGACATTAAGAAGAAAATTAGTCGTTACAACAATTGCAGCTAGTGTCGCAATGACGGCATTCGCAGGTATTCCGCTGAGCAACAAAGGCTTGGCAGAAAAGCTAGGAGTCAGCACTACAGCGTACGCAGCAGCATTCCCGAGCAGTGCAGTTGTAACAGAAGCTAACAAAATGTATAACGCATTGGTTGCCACCAATGGCTGGGATGAAGTCGTAGCATTGCGCGACGAATTCGCCAAACTAAGCAAGGATGATATTAGAACAATCGTTAGCCCGATTGCAGACAGCCTAACGGTATTGTCGACAGACGAGAAAGCAGTATTGTTCGATTTGTTCCAAGAAGTAACTACAATTTCCTATGATGTTAATCTGTCACAGCTTGAAGCTATCCGTACTAATGCGGAATATACAGAAGTGCTGCTGAAGCTGGCTGAAGGCGCTGATCTGGAGAGCCTTACGATTGATGAGATCGTAGCGTATGTATTCGGTATCCAAGATGAGCTGCTCAGTATTATAGATGGCAAGTCTCTTTCAGAATTGACTACTACCCTGAACGATCCAGCAGCAAGATTGAATCTGATCAAGCAAGCTGTTAATGCTGTTCCGGATACAGCTAATAGTGTCAAGGCTGTTCTAGCGGCTTACGGGATTACGACTGCTGAAATCTCTTCCGTAGTGAGCAATCTTCAAGCAAAAGTAAATGCTGATGTTGTTATTAACGCAGCTGGTGCACTTTATATCGCTTACTTGAGTCTTGATGACACAGATACAGAAACACCAGGAACGACCGTTCCAGGCGTGGATGTACCGGTGACCATTACTATTCCAGAAAGTGTAACGAACCTGATCGATAGCGTCAAAAAAGCTCTAGCAGCTGCATCAGCTGAACAGCAGCCTGCAATTATTGCAAAAGCTATTTTGGATGCACAAGCTCTTGTAGCTCAACTGTCATCTGTTGATGCATCCAAAGATGTTACGGTGATCAATGGCGTAGCAACAGTAAATATCAATAGTAGCACAGTGCTTTCGAACATCGCAGGTATTGGTGCCTTGATTAAAGCAGTGAAAGAAATTGCTCCAACTGCGGTACTGCCGAATATATTGCTTAACGTTGACCTGGGAACAGTTACACAGAGCGCAGTTTCCATTGGATTGTCAGACGCTGTGGTTGAGCAGGCTATCCTAGCTGGCCTCAGCGGCATTAACCTGAAGGTTAATGGTCTGCAAGTGACTTTGCCAGTTGGCGGTCAGTTCTCCTCTGCGATCAACTTCAAGGTTGCGACAAGCGCAGCAAGTGAAGCTGTTACGAACGGACTCAAAGCGGGTTCTGCTGTATACGACTTCAATCTAACAATCGGCGGCAAATCGGTAACGACATTCGATAAGCCTGTTATCGTTAGCATTCCACTTGGTGATGTAGAAGGTCTGGACAAAGAATTGCTGTCCGTAGCGAAAATTGTTGACGGCAAGCTGGTATTCCAAGGCGGACGCATTACAGGCAACACAATCGTTGAACCACGTGGCTCGTTCTCTTCTTATGTAGTTGTCGAGAACAAAGTAACGTTCGGCGATATTACTTCCGTTCAAGCTTGGGCTGGACGTCAAATTGAGGTCATTGCAGCAAAAGGTGCTATTGAAGGTAAGTCTGTCGGTGTATTCGCACCGCAAGATAAAGTAACTCGTGCAGAATTTGCGAAAATGCTAGTGCTTACACTGGATATTGATAACAACTCGGCTAAAGAAAACTTCAGTGATGTTCAAGCTACTGATTGGCATGCGCCTTATGTAGCTGCAGCAGCAGAGCTGGGTATTATCAACGGCCGTTCAGCTACGACGTTCGTTCCGAACGCAACTATCACACGTGCCGAGATGGCAACAATGATTGCTCGTGCTTTGAAAGTAACACAAGGGGCTGCTGATGTCGCTGATGTGAATGCAGCATTAGCTGGCTTCACAGATGCAAGCTCCATCAGCGCTTCGTTGAAAGCTGGAGTAGCATTCGCAGCAAGCGAAGAGCTCGTAATTGGTAACAACGGCAAGTTCTCGCCGAATGCTAACTCTACTCGTGCAGAAGCAGCAGTAATCATATATCGCGCCATTAATTTCAGCAAATAGTTCATTAGTGTGAAAGTCTTCCTCTCATGCAGATGAGAGGAAGATTTTTTTGGGCATATTATAACAATTTGTAGGTTTTTGGTAGATTATGTCTACATTAGATAGGTCTTAGGAAGTATAATGAAAGTTATCATCTGGGTATACAGAAGGAGGATAATAGTGTCTAGCGAACTAGATTTACGAGAATATTTTATAATCATTCGGAAGCGGCTTCCGTTGATTCTATTGTTTGTCGTAATATGCACGGCTTTAACGGGCGTTTATAGCATGTTTTTCAAGGACCCTGTCTATGAAGCTTCAACCAAGCTAATTGTGAATAGGACGAGTACGCAATTCTCTGCGGAGCAGCTTGATATTAATGAAATTAACTCCAATATCAAAATGATCGATACATATAAGGAAATTATTAAGACACCCGCTATTCTTGCCAAAGTGTCAGAGCAATACCCGAATCTAGGACTAACTACAAAAGAGCTTGCTAAGAAGATTAAGGTTAGCTCGGTCAATAATACGCAAGTTATGACGTTAATTGTTCAAGACGAATCCTACAAACAGGCAGCTGAGACCGTTAATGCAGTGTCGCTTGTATTCCAACAAGAAATTCCTAATATTTTCAACGTAGAGAATGTGTCAATATTGAATGATGCGCTGCCTGATGAGGATATGGATCCAATCTCCCCGAATATACCTCTGAATGTCGTCATTAGCTTCATTGTATCCTTAATGCTTGCTGTAGCTATAGTATTCTTGCTCGAATATTTGGATGATACGATTAAGAGTGAAGCAGATGTGCTGAAGTATTTGGGTCAGCCTACGCTCGCGATGGTAGCAAGAGCAGATATCAGTGAAATGAGCGGACAAAATTCTCAATCTGGCAGGAAACAAAACGTGCAAAGGGTAGGTGGATAGGCAATGTCGGTAGCAGATAATAGACGTCGGCTTATTTCGATTGCGAATCCAAGGTCACCGATTTCAGAAACTTACCGAACCTTAAGGACAAATATTGATTTTGCCTCAATTGATGAAACCCTGCAGGTTATTATGGTGACTTCAGCGGGTCCAGGTGAGGGCAAGTCAACAACCATTTCGAATTTAGCGGTCACTTATAGTCAGGCAGATCGCAAAGTGCTTCTGATTGATGCGGATATGAGGAAGCCAACCGCACACAAAACTTTTCAAATCTCCAATCAATATGGTCTTTCATCTGTAATGTCTCAGCAGAGTACGCTAGAGGAATCCATTCAGATGACAGCTATTCCTAATTTAGATGTAATGACAGCGGGAGCTATTCCGCCAAACCCGGCAGAGATGATGGCATCCAAGCGGATGACAGCTACGCTGGATCAGCTTCGTACCATGTACGATATTGTTCTAATCGATACGCCTCCATTACTTGCGGTAACCGATGCACAGGTCGCAGCTTCTAAGAGTGACGGTGTTGTGCTTGTTGTGGATCAAGGCAGAGTGAAACGAGATATTGCTATGAAGGCTATTCAAAATTTGCAGAACGTAAATGCCCGAATATTAGGGGTTGTTCTGAATAATGTTAAGCGCAAATCAAGTGAAGAGGCTTATTACTACTATTACGGGACGGACTCGAAGTAGCTAGTCATGCACATACAAAGTTCTGAATAGGTAATGCCTACTGCACCTTTATCACCGTAGGCACTCGGTCACACTGTGGGTTGGTTGGACCTTAGGCATGATTGCCAAGGGTGTGATGTGAGGAGGGGTTCAATGCCCTCTATTTACTCATATAAATGTACGAGCTATGTTTTTCTCCACTAGGAAAATATAGCTCGTAAATTTATATAACAACATAGAAGAAACAATTAGAGAGAGAGATAGAACGTACGAAGAGAGGGAACAAGAATGGGAATAGTTAAGAAAGCGATAATACCTGCTGCAGGTCTAGGCACGCGGTTCTTACCTGCGACAAAAGCAATGCCGAAGGAAATGCTTCCAATTGTGGATAAGCCGACTATTCAATACATTGTTGAAGAAGCGGTTGCTTCAGGGATCGAAGACATCATTATTGTGACGGGCAAAGGCAAACGTGCTATCGAGGATCACTTCGATAATGCATTTGAGCTGGAGCATAATCTGCTCGAGAAGGGCAAGCTTGAGCTTCTGCACGAGGTGCAGAAATCATCGAAGGTAGATATTCATTTTATCCGGCAAAAGGAAGCCAAAGGGCTCGGTCACGCGGTGTGGTGTGCTCGCAACTTTATTGGTGATGAGCCATTCGCTGTGTTGCTGGGTGATGATATCGTATCTGCTGAAGTACCATGTACCAGACAACTGATGGATCAATTCGACATAACGGGTCGTTCTGTGATCGGTGTCAAGCCTGTGCCGCAAGAGGAAACCCAGCGTTACGGTATTGTTGAGCCTCGCGAGTGCGAGGGGAATGACCAGCTGCATCTTGTCAACCGATTTGTCGAGAAACCGTTGCCTGGCACGACATCCTCGAACCTGGCCATTATGGGTCGTTATATATTGACACCTGCTATATTCAAATATCTGCAGAAGCAAGAGAAAGGCGCGGGTGGAGAAATCCAGCTGACCGATGCCATTCAGAAGCTGAATGAATCTCAGGGTGTATACGCTTATGAGTTCGAAGGCAGACGCTTTGATGTTGGAGAGAAGCTTGGTTTTATTACGACGACGTTGGATTTCGCATTGCGTGATCAGTCCTTAAGAGCTCCATTATTGGATGCTATGAAGCAGCTGCTCGATAGAGAGCTAGTGAATAAAATCGAGCACTAGGGAGGAGATTGACAGTGGCGCCATCGCCTATAAGAAGAGAAGCGGAAATTCCTATGCCAATAGCAAATACTAGAAAGCTGCGAGCTACAAGTCCTAAGTATGGTTATCTCGTTGTTAAACGAGCTATGGATATAGTAGGAGCAGGCTTGGGGATGATTGTTATCTCCCCTCTGCTGCTTATCGTCGCTATCCTTATTAAGATAGAGGACCCCAAAGCCCCAATTATTTTCTATCAGACGAGAATCGGCAAGAATGAGAAAGTGTTCAAAATGTTCAAATTCCGTTCTATGATTCCGAATGCAGAGGATATGCTGAAGGGCCTGCTGCACAAAAATGAGATTAGCGGAGCGATGTTCAAGATCAAGGATGATCCACGCATTACTAGGATCGGCAAGTTCATCCGTCGGACAAGCATCGATGAATTACCACAGCTATGGAATGTAATTAGAGGAGACATGTCTCTAGTGGGACCACGTCCACCCCTTCCCCGAGAAGTGGCTGAATACAGCAAATATGACAAGCAACGATTACGTGTAACCCCAGGCTGCACCGGCTTATGGCAAGTAAGCGGCCGTAACGAGGTGGGCTTCAAGGAAATGGTCGAGCTTGATCTGGAATATATAGAGAAGCGCAGTATTTGGTTTGATGTGAAGATATTGATGAGGACAGCTAGAGTGTTGGTTGGATCTGAGGATGCTTATTAAGTATATTTTCATAACAAAATAAATATACACCCTGAGATAGCTGATAGTAATCGCAGACTATAAGAGTATTTACAAGTTATTATTTAATTTATATCACTTTTTGTAAAGAATGAAGGCGTTTTAATGAAAGATTTATATCTAAGTAATGCATTGAATAGTAAGTTGTTTAAAAATTTATCAATTGTTTTTTCGGAAAACATTATTACAAAAGCGCTTAATTTTCTTATTATTATATTGTTATCTAAAACGCTAGGGCCTTCTGATTATGGAAAATATTCTTTTGTTTTTGTAGCCATAGCATTTTGTAGTGCATTTTTTGATTTTGGAATGGAAAATACAGCGATTCGGTTTTCTGCTAAGGATAAAAGCAAAACACATTCAATTTTTGGGTTATATTTATTTGCAAAATTAATAATTATATCTTCAATTATTGTATTTTTTCTTTTATTAGGTGATGAGGTTTTTGTGTGGTTAGGTAAAAGTGAGATGATAAATTATCTTCCATATTTAATAATTGGGTTTTTAGGTGAATCTTTATTGTTTGTAAACGATACATATTTACAAGCAATACAGCAATTCAAACGTAGAGCCTGGATTAATGTATCTAGATATTTTATATCAATTACTATTATTATAATTTTAGTATTGAATGAATTACTTTTATTAAAATATGCATTTATGTTGTACCTTTTGCCTGTAGTATATTCATTATTTTTTTCTGCTAGGTATTATAGTTTTATAAAAGAATATATATATATAAGGCTTGACAAAAATACAATAAAAGAAATTGTAAAGTATGAAAAATGGATGATTATGATGTCGATTCCAAATAATGCATTGGATAGAATTGATTTCTTTATGATTTCTTTTTGGGTAACTTATGAACAAATTGGTATTTATAATGCGGCATATCAGCTATCAGCAATTTTTGCGTTTATTCCGGTTGTGTTTGCAAAAGTAATGTTACCAAAGATGTCTGAGTTGAAACCTCACATGGTTGTAAGTTTTACAAAAAAAATTATGAAACCAACAATAATAATAGCTATTGCAATGTTATGTCTTCTGCCATTAGCTCATTTAATTGTTCCATTATTTTTAGGAGGGAAATATTTAGCAGCAAAAGAACTACTACAGATAATGTTGCTTAAAGCCATCATTACATTCGCTATGGTACCAATAGAGCAAGCTACATATTCTATGGGCAAAGTTAAGTTTATAACACTAGGGAAATATATTCAAATAATAATAGTAACTATATTTATATATGTCACAGTACCTAATTTAGGTATGGCATGGGCAGCTATAAGTGTTGTGGTAGCAAGAATTATTTATAGCTCTATATTATTCATATTGTATCTAAAATATAAGAAGAGTTTGTTAAAAGTGAAGGTTGGCATTTTTTCAAAGTAAGAGTAAGTTTAATTGCATTATCAAATGGATTTGGAGAGGATATAAACGTGGAATCTAGTAATAAAGCTATTCGAGTTCTGCACTTAATTTCTTCTTTTCAAGTAGGTGGTGCAGAAAAGCTTCTTCTTAACATGACCAGGGAAGCATCAAACTCCAAGGAATTAGAATTTACTGTAGTGGTGATGAATGATTTAATAAGTCAAGAAATGAGAGAACAATTATTAGATGTAGGATGTAATGTTTATTTTTTAAATAGACCCCCTGCACATAGACATCCAAAATATTTGTTTTTGCTTTTAAGTATTATTAGAAGACATAAAATTCAAATCATACATTCACATAATCATGGGAGCAAGTTGTGGGCTGTTCTATGCAAAATATTTCACATGCGCATTAGATTAGTCTTTACTATACATGACACTAATGTTATCAAAAAAATAAATTCATTACATGTTTTTTTGCATAGACATATTTTTAATAAAAATGTGGCCATATCTAATGCCGTACTTCAAGATTGTATTGATCGTAAAATTAATAATTCTACGAGGATATACAATGGAATTCAAATTAGCCAATTTAAATCTAGTAAAAAAGACAAAAAAAATAATGGTAGTAGAATCAAAATAATAAATGTTGCAAGACTCACGCATAAAATAAAAGGACAGGATATATTAATTCACGCAATAAAACTTTGTAAAGATAGAGGATTAAATGTATCCTGCGATTTTATTGGGGGTACTTACGATTATGATAAAGAATCCGTGAATTACTTAAGGATGTTGATTGAACAATATAATCTGCAGAATGAAGTTCGATTTCTTGGGAACAGAGATGATATCCATTTGCTATTACCACAATTCGATATATTTATTTTACCATCAAGATTTGAAGGATTGGGATTAGTTATATTGGAAGCAATGGCTGCAGGAATTCCTGTAATCTCATCTAATATTGATGGACCTGCTGAATTAATTGAACACGGTAAGAATGGATATCTCTTTGATCGTGAGAATGCAGTAGATTTGGCGGATAAAATAATCGAGTTGGTAACAGATCAATCAAAAGAGTCTTATTTAATACAGAATGCCTCCACATTTGTTGAGAAGTTTGATATTAAGGTAATGGTTAAGAATTATGCTTCAATGTATAAAGGCACTATTAAATGAACATATGAACAGAGAGAAGTGATTGACTAACTTATAGTGGACTTAATTGAGAAGGGGGTATTGGTTAATAAATGAAATTAACGCCTGGGTTGTTTACAATATTATTAGTCCTTTCAAGTCTTATTGGTGCTTCATTTTTATTTAAATTCTACGTATATATTTTATGTTTTATATTGGGTTTTGTATTATATATATTCATTACTGTTTTTGGAAAAGAAATTGTTTTTATTTTTATGGTTCCTATTCTCACTATATCTCTTTCGTTAGTGAGTCATTTTTTTGTGCTTGATTTTTACGATGGAGATGGTTTGAATCCGTTGAATTTACATCCATTAATTATTATATGGCTTGTTGCGTTTATTTTAAAATTGGGGGAAGATATTTTAAATAAAAAAGTATATTTTGACAAAATTGTAGCTTTATCCATTATAGTATTTGTTTCTTTTTTTGGTGTGACTGTATATTTAAGAGGTGCGAGTGGAATTCCATTAGCTATACACAATTATTTGGGGCCAATCACATTATTTTTATTTTTTTATTTCGAGAAAAGTTTTAATATCTCAAAAATAAATAAAGCTATAGTAATGATGATTGGAGCATCAGTGCTTATTGGCATTTATGGAATTATAGAATATATCATGCAATCTAATTTTCTAGACTCTATTTATAGAGGTGAGAATCTTGCTTGGTATGATGCTACTTCTCGTGAAGGATACAGAATTAAAACGACTATTGGACATCCCTTATTAAATGGAATCTACTTTTTGTTCTCTATGATACTTGTACAGCTTAGAATTAATAATTTGAAATTAAAATATATTCTATTATTTTTATTTATAATTGATATCTTGTTAACGGGATCAAGAAGTATGTTTGTCTTAGCATTTTTAATAATTCTTTACGATACCAATAGTCTAAAAGGGAATTGGATTAAAGTAAGACAAAATGTAATAAAGGTAGCGATAATAGGTTTTATTGTTATTGTTACCTTCACTACTTCCCTTGGTAACACTTTTATAAATCGAATTAATGAAGCATCTAGTTCAACTGAAGCTAGATTTATATTATTGGATTATTTTGTGAATAATATATTTAGACTAAATATGATGGGACTAGGCGGAGGAACTGAAAATGTTGTCATATATGGTGGCGACAGTAACCCAATCATTTTAGAGAATCCATGGATAATTTTATTTATCGATGTTGGTTATTTTATTATTCTGTATATTTTCTTATTAGTTTTGATTTTACGTAAAACCTTAAATAAATATTATATTGCGGTGTTCATTTTGGCGCTATCTGGGTTTAACTCATTTGGGGTGAAAAGTAATGCTAATTACTTTCTATTCTTTTTACTGGCATACGGATATATCTTGTGGAAGATTCACGATAACAAAAAAAGTATTGGGCATGTAAATAAAACTGTAATAGTTTGAGGTGCTAAATAATGAAGGTCATGCAAATAGCTAATTCTAAGCGCGTTAAAGGTGGAATTACCTCGGTAGTAAACTCTATAGTAGAAGGGTTATCTTCAAAAATAGATATAACAAGACATCCTTCTTATATCTCAAGCGTTCCAGCGGTAATCAGAATTTTTTATTCGCTATTTGCAATTATGAGGTTTAGCTTAGTTCTATATTTCTATCAAATATTTCATATTCACTCAGCGGCAAACGGAAGTTTTTATAGGAAATCCATATATGTTTTCATTAGTAAACTTTTTGGGAAGAAAGTTGTTTTCCATATTCACGGATCATCTTTTGAAAATTTTCACAACAAGAAAAAATTTAACGCCTGGCTAATTAAGAATACATTAAATAAAGTGGATGAGATTATTGTGTTATCGAATCAGATGAAAGGGCTTGTATTATTATATTGCCAGAATTCTAACATTTCGATTCTGCCCAATCCAATTAAAATTCCAGAATATCAGCAGATAACTGCTTTAAGAAATAAGAAGGCTAATAGTAAGATTGAACTTCTCTTTATGGGTGAAATAGGCAGGAGGAAAGGTATATATGATTTAATTGATGCTATCAGTATTTTACCTAGTGGGATAAAGGGAAATATTACTTTGAATATATGTGGTAATAATGAGATAGAAATATTAAAGAAATACATAGTTGAAAAAGAATTAGACCAAATATGCATTGTTCATGGCTGGATAGATGGAGATCAGAAAATGAAGTTTCTGGTAAACTCAGATATCTATGTTCTTCCATCTTATCAAGAGGGCTTGCCTGTATCTATTCTGGAGGCGATGGCATATAAGTTACCCATAATTAGTACCAACGTAGGTGGTATTCCTGAAATTGTTGTAGACAATCGAAATGGCTTTATTATTGCTCCTGGTGATATCCATCAATTGGCTAGTTCTATTGAAAAGCTTGTTAATGAGCCAAACGTAAGAATTGATTTTGGAAATCAAAGTAAAGAGATGGTCTTACATCATGATCTTCATAGGGTTGTTGAAAAGTTACAAAAGATTTATCAAAATTTACTAACCTAACTTGATCATTTGAAATTAACAACATTAGAGAAGAGGTGTGCAAGAGGATATGATTGAAAAAAGAAATTTAAAAGTTGCCTTAGTGTCCTCAGTGGGTGGACATTTAACACAAATTCAACAGTTAAAAAAATTATATAAAAACTATGATTATTTCATTATTACGGAAGATAGTATCCTAACCAGAGGCTTGGTTGATAAGGAAAAGAAGATATATTTCCTAAGATTAATTAATCGAAAGATGATAAATTTCCCTTTTTTATTAGCTATTAATTTTGTTAAGTCTTCTTATTATCTAATAAAAGAGAAACCAGATATTATTATTTCAACAGGAGCACTAAGTACAGTTCCATTCTGTGTAGTCGGGAAATTAATGGGTAAAAAGTTGATTTATATAGAAAGCTTTGCGAAAATCGACTCCCCAACATTGACTGGTAGATTCTTGTATAGATTCTCAGATTTATTTATTGTTCAATGGGAGAAAATGCTTGAATTTTATCCAAAAGCAGTATACGGAGGAAGTATATATTGATACTAGTATCTTTAGGTACACAAGAGTTTTCTTTTAATAGATTATTAGAAGAGATAGATTCATTAATTGAAAAAAAAGTAATCACAGAAGAGGTCTTTGCACAGATTGGTTATTCAAGTTATGTTCCAAAATATTTTCAAAGTGAAAAGTTTTTGGATTTTAGTTCTTTTGATAAACAATTAGAGTTATGTAATATATTAATAACTCACGGTGGAACTGGAACAATTATAGGTGCTCTGAAAAAGGGGAAGAAAAAGATAATAGCTGTACCTAGATTGAGTCAGCATAATGAACACGTTGATGATCATCAGAATGAGATAATTAACCATTTTTCAAAAAGCAACTTAATATTTGGTTTGCAGGATGTGAAAGAATTGGAATCGGCATTACTACAAATTGATTCATTTGAACCGAAGAAGTTTGAAAGTGGTAACGAAAAAATAGTACAACTAATCAATAATTTTATAACAATGAATTTTGCAAAATAAGTTTTTTTCAACTTTCTTTGAAAATTTATAAGGGAGAGTAGAGGGGATTTATGGGTATTAAGGGAAGGGTTCTATCATTTATTAAATTCAAGCTAAGAGGCGAAGTACCAACTGAAGCTTTAATTAAGATGGGTTTAAAGGTAGGAAGAAATTTTCAAAGGCAATCAAACTGTATTATTGATTACTCTCACTGTTGGTTAATCAGTATTGGAGATAATGTTACGTTTGCACCAAGAGTTCATATTTTAGCCCATGATACAAGTACAAAATTGGATTTAAACTATACTAAAATTGGTTTAGTGGAAATAGGTAATAACGTATTTATTGGTGCAGGAGCACTTGTCTTACCTAATGTAAAGATAGGTAATAATGTCATTGTAGGTGCGGGGAGTGTTGTGACGAAAGATATTCCTGATAATGCTGTTGTTGCTGGAAACCCTGCAAAAATAATAATGCATACTGAACAGTATTTGGAAAAAAATAAAGTTTTAATGCAATCAAGGCCAGTTTTTGATTCAAGTTGGACTATCAGAAACAATATATCTAAATCCCGAAAAGATGAAATGATAGTGTGTTTAAAAGATGGGATTGGATTTGTTGAATAGTTTATTTTAGTACCCCATATTAGAATTCAGTATCCGACAGGTAAGGTGATGAGTACTATTAAGATAAAAATAGAAAGTAGGGATTAGAGTGAAGATTACAGTTATTGGTACCGGCTACGTTGGCTTGGTTTCAGGAGTATGTTTCTCGGAACTTGGAAATGAAGTCATCTGCGTAGATAATGTCAAATCGAAAATTGAATTATTAAATACTGGATCAGTTCCAATTCACGAACCAGGCCTTAAGGAATTAATCGCGAGCAATACTACTGGAGGGCGTTTAACCTTTACAACAGATTTGGCCGCAGCCGTTCACGCATCGGATATTGTTATTATCGCAGTCGGTACACCATCTTTGCCCAATGGACAGGCTAACCTAGCATATATTGAACAGGCAGCACAAGAAATTGGACAGGCTATTGGACAGTATAAAGTAATAGTAACGAAGAGTACGGTGCCGGTGGGGACAAATGAAAAAGTAGCAGCTATTATGGCTAAATATGCGTCCCATGATTTCGACTTCGCTTCTGTTCCAGAGTTTTTGCGTGAAGGTACGGCTGTGAAAGATACGATGAATCCCGATCGAATCATTATCGGTACAACTAGCGATAAAGCAGCAGAGATGCTTACCGAGCTTCATCAACCTTTAACAGATAATATTACGATAACGGATGTACGGAGCGCGGAGATGATCAAGTACGCCTCTAATGCGTTTCTTGCTACCAAAATCTCATTCATTAATGAAATCGCTAATATATGTGAAAAGGTTGGCGCTGATGTTGAAGAAGTAGCTAAAGGGATGGGAATGGACCGCCGAATCGGCTCTGCTTTTCTAAAAGCAGGGATTGGTTACGGCGGTTCTTGCTTTCCTAAGGATACACAGGCGCTTATTCAGATTGCAGGCCAGATGGACTATGACTTCAAACTGCTGAAGTCGGTCGTCGAGGTTAATCGTGATCAGCGCTATAACGTTATCCGTAAGCTTGAAGAAATTATGGGTAGCTTAGAAGGGCGGACAATCGGCATTTGGGGCTTGGCATTTAAGCCAGAAACAGACGATGTAAGAGATGCCCCTGCAATTGAGATTATTGAAGTATTACTTGAGCGTGGAGCTATTGTGAAGGCATATGATCCAATAGCAGCGGAAAATTTCCAAAAGGTATTTAACCGTTCTGGGATTATCTATTGCGATATGGCACAGGAAGCAGCTGATAATGCGGATGCACTATGTGTGCTTACAGAATGGCAGGAGTTTCGTGCAATTCCTCTGACAGATATTCAGTCATGGCTGAAGACACCCTATTTAATTGATGGCAGAAATATTTATCGTGAGGAAGAACTAGCGGATACACCATTTCTATATTACTCTGTTGGTCGTCCGAGGATGAATAATGGTGTTAAGGAAGAGGGACCGCTATTAGCGTTTTAACATTTCAGTATTCTAACAGACAGTAGGTGAAATAATGGGACAACAAGAGGAATTGGGATCTAGGTCTAAACCCAAAACGAAACTAAAGCGCTGGCAAAAATGGATCATAGGCATAGTTGTTTCTATTATTGTTATTGCCCTAGCATTAGCAGGCACCATCTATTTTTATTTGAAATCTATCAATATGGATGATATTGCTCTGCGTCATAGCGATGATACATCGGAGAGTAGCGAAGGTGCCAATGGTCAGGAAACGCCTGTAGAAATTCCGAAAATCATTGAGAAGCCGGTCGAGAAGGCAAGCGAACTAGTAGGTGGCAAAGATATCAATAGCCAGGATGCTGTTGATGTAGCGGCTATACTTCTGAACTCCGGCCTCAGCCTCAAACAGATCGCATACCTTCAAGGCAATGCAACCTATGATTTGTCATCGGAAGAGAAACAGAAAATTCGTGATTTGCTCCTATCCAAGCTATCGGATCAAGAAATAGAAATGCTGCGGAAGATTACAACAAAGTACGGTAAAGCTCTTAACATACTGAATCCAGACTACCCGATTGAGTTCGTCGGGGAGACGGATCCAGAGAAGATCAAGAAGAATGCTGAGGAATGGAAGAAGATGCAGGAGAACGGCAGCAATCAGTCGGCATCTCCAACACCTACCCCAGCTGACGAGGACACAGGAGAGAGCAAGGAAACCCCTTCTCCGACCCCTGCACCAGCATTGAACGATGAGCAGAAGCAAGCGAAGCTCAAGATCGATCAGAAAGTGGAGGGTCAGTTAGAGTCTCTCTACAGCATCTGCAAAGCCAACAGCAATTCTATTCTGCAGACCATAGTAGCTGAAGTGAAGGCTGATGATGATATCTCCGCTTCAGATTTGCAGAGTAAGTTCTTAAGCAAGGTCGTAGCAGCTGAAGCAACCTGCGATACGAAGTTCGAGACGATCATGAGCCAAGCCGATTCGGATTATACGAATGCTGGACTGCAAACGAGTCAACAGCCGGACTGGAGCTCGAAATATGAGGCATCTAAAAAACAAGTAAGAGCGAGCGCGATTACTTCTATTGCTAATGCCATTAAGTAGCTGCTACAAAAGCGACATATGCGAGGAGTCCTGCAGTAATACAGACGATATCTATCACTAGCATGATGGGTACAGCCGCTAGTGGGCGGTGCTTGGATTGGACAAGCAATCTGGTATGTATGGATACAAGCAGCACCCCATATATTAGCAAGCCTCCGCCTGCCATGAAGGATAGGGTGGCTTCTCGGAGCCATAACCATTCGAATAGCAGGAAGGCTAGTGGTGCTAACATAGCTATGAGAATACAATGACTAACCCACAGCCAAGCTCGGAATTGCAGCATCATTTGGAATCCTCCTTAATAAGCTGTTATAATGTAGTGATACATATTGTATCACTACTTCTTGTTTTATTAAATACTTATTTTATAAATTAGAGGAGAATGATGATGACAAACGTAAGACGCTCGACCATGATCATGCTTATTGCTATTCTGTGCGCAATGGTGCCACTTGCTGCCTCTGCAGCTACGACGTCTGTGAAGATTACGACGAAGGTCGTGAATTTGAAGTTCGATGGACAGACGCTGCAGCTGCCACAAGGACAGTATGCATTCGAGTATCAGAATCGGACTTATATTCCGATCCGTTTCGTATCGTATGGTCTGCAGAAATCGGTGAAATGGGATTCGAAGACATCAAAGGTGACTATAGCAGAACCTACAGATAAAGAAAAAGCAACGCTGTACGAGTTCTTGAAAAATGCTGCGGCTAGTACAACTAAGCCCGAAGCAGCTAAGAGCATAACAATTAAATCAGTAGATGCTTCTCTTGTGTTCGATGGTGTAACGAAGACACTGCCAGCAGGGCAATCGATTTATATGTACAACGGTTCTATCTATGTTCCTCTTCGGTTTATGGCTGAGGCAGTAGGTACAGAAATTGTATGGGATGGCAAGACGAACAGCATTACAGCAGAATCCGCAGCTTATAAGGCTGAACAAGAAGCTGGTGAAGAAGAAGCTGGGAGCGGCGAAGAAGTTGACGGAGGAGAAGTAGGTGGAGGCACCGTTGTTGAAGGTGAGAAACCAACCTACGAGCAAATTACGAGCGATACAACGAAGAAGCTTGATGCACTAAAGGCAAGCTGCAAAGCTACACTGACGAATATCGCCGTTCAATATGTCAGCACAGAGATTGACACTGAGAAGCAGGCGTTGGTTGCCAAAGCATACGAAGCCCTCGATCAGTGTACGGCTAACTTCAATGCACTTCTAGATGAGGCATCTGCTAAGTTGACTAAGTATGGTTACAGCACGGCTATTATTGCAGAATATAGAGCAGCTTTCGAGGCTGAGATTGAGGCTGGCAAGGAAATAGCGAAGCAAATGGCTAGTTAAGACAGCAATCTAACCAAGAGGATTACAAACGAACATCCCCAACGATGAGTTGGGGATGTTTTTGGCATGCAAGTCTATATGATAAGTGCAAGTATGCGTATGTTGTGAGTAAGTTACTTGAACAGCCGAGTTCGCTTGCGATCACGGTACTTATACCAATAGGTTCCATTCTCGTCTTTAAATATACGAATACCTATCAATTTGAAAGGTGTCCATATTTCAGAAAACATCAAGTAACCAGCCATTCTTCCACCTCCATACCAACCATTTATTCTAATAATAGCAAACATTGGTTCTGTAATACAATAGTTTATAGGACTTTTATACCAAAAATGCGTGTCTATAGGATTAAAAATTATAATTATTTTTCCACATCCTCTATTATCCCACTCTTTTCTTCCATATCCCTCTGATTCTCCTAATTTCCAATCTCATCTAATATTTGTTACAATGACGAACAAAGAAGTGGATAAACATTCCTGTTAGTAGGCATGGATGGGTAGTGAAAGGTGGGAATTTACTATCGAATGGAATAATAGGAAGAGCGTTCTGTTATGGTTGTTCATATTAATTAGCTGGGTCGTCTTTATATTCGCCTTATCTTCACAGTCCTATGAGAAGCAGACGATCAAGCCGACACTGCACAAGTGGATTGAGAAGGATGAGCTGACACGTATACTGCCGGATATTTCTTTTGTGTATAGAGGGAAGACGATCTCTTCTGAAAAGGATCCCTACAACTTTGTTGAGTTTGTTTTCCGTAAAGGCGCTCATCTATTTATGTATGCCATCATGGCTGCGATTCTGTACATGCTTCTGCGTTCGCTGCTGGCAAGGCGGCCATTCTTGGCCGTGTTCTTATCGCTTCTGGCAACAGTAGGAGTAGCAGCTATGGATGAGAGGAATCAGCTAAGCAGTGGGAATAGGACGGGGAATGCGACAGATGTTCTGTTGGATTTCACAGGGGCATGCATAGGTATTCTATTCTGTATCGTAACCATTGGGTTATACAAGCTTGTAAGACGAGGCAGGCGAAGAGGACGTCGTTAAATAGTCAGTATGCTTTCCTTTCTCCAGTCTTTCGTCCGAATGTGGCGAAGGGCTGTTGTTTTCTCAGGAAATGGGTATGCTGTTTAGATGATATCTTGTAGAAATTATACATAAGAGGTGCTCCACACAATGAAAGTCCCTAACTTAACGATACATACGGATAAGTATCAGATTAATATGATGTACGCGCATTGGAAGAATGGTACGGCGGATACGGGCGCGGTGTTCGAGGCGTACTTCCGCAAGCTGCCGTTCGGGAATGGCTATGCGGTGTTTGCTGGACTTGAGCGAATTGTGAGCTATATGCAGGAGCTGAAATTCGGTGAAGAGGAGCTCGCATATCTGGCGGAGCAAGAGGAGCAGTACGAGCAGGGATTCCTGGATAGGCTGAGACAGTTCCGGTTCGGGGGGAGTATCTATGCGATGGAGGAAGGGGCTGTCGTCTTCCCCAATGAACCGCTCGTACGCGTGGAAGGGACGATCTTCGAGACACAGCTGATTGAGACTGCACTATTGAACTTCCTCAACTATCAGACACTGATTGCGACGAAGGCTTCTCGGATCTTCCAGGTGGCCGCTGGCGATACGCTGCTTGAATTCGGTACAAGAAGAGCACAAGAGGCGGATGCGGCGGTATGGGGCGCACGGGCGGCTTATGTGGCTGGCTTCGACGCAACCTCCAACCTGCGTGCGGGTATGATGTTCGGCATCCCGACGAAGGGCACTCACGCCCATTCCTGGGTACAGGATCACGATACGGAGGAGGAGGCCTTCCTCCGCTATGCAGAGGCGCTGCCGAATCAGGTTACGCTGCTGGTCGATACCTATGATACGCTGAGAAGCGGCGTGCCTAATGCGATTAAGACGGCACGTTATTTGGAGAGCCAAGGCAAGCGAATGAACGGGATTCGTCTGGACAGCGGAGATCTCGCGTATTTGTCCAAGGAAGCCCGCAAGCAGCTGGATGCGGCAGGACTGCCGGATGTTCAGATTGTTGCATCGAATGATCTCGATGAGACGCTTATTTTCAACCTGAAGGCACAGGGAGCTCGCATAGATGTATGGGGGATAGGCACCCAGCTCATTACGGCAGCCGATCAGCCCTCCCTAGGAGGGGTATTCAAGCTGGTAGCCCGTGAGCAGGATGGACAATATATTCCTGTCATTAAGCTGTCTGCTAATCCGGAGAAGGTATCTGCGCCTGGGCGCAAGACCGTGTACCGGATTATGAATAAGGAGACTGGTCTCGCCGAAGCGGACTATATCGCCCTGCATGATGAGGACGACATGCGAAGCGGCTTGCGAATCAAGCTGTTTGATCCTGTTCATCCGTACATCAGCCGGTACGTAGAGGATTATATTGCGGTTCCGCTGCTGAAGCAGATATTCAATCAAGGGGAGCTCGTCTATGAGCTGCCAGACTTGGATCATATTCGACGTTTCCATAGAGAGCAGCTAGCTCTATTCCGTCCAGAGCTGCTGCGTAAGCTTAATCCTGAGCTGTATGCGGTGCATCTAAGCGAGAAGTCCTGGCAGATGAAGATGGACCTGATACAGTCTTATTCCAAGCACTAGCCAGCCCAGCTGGAAGTAATAAGTTATTGATGGGAGAAGCGCTGCCGATACTTGCTTGGTGAAAGGCCCTCCGCTCTAGCGAAGCAGGAGGCGAAGTAAGCGGCATGGTTGAAGCCGACCTCCTCTGCGACACGAGCGATGGGGTGATCGGTCTGCAGCAGAAGCAGCTTCGCCTGCTCGATCCGGAAGCGCAGCAAGTAGTCGAAGGGCGAGCACCCGAATTCCTTCTGCATGCATCTGGCAATGTAGACAGGATGGAAGTTAATGCTCTCGCCCAGCTCATGGGCTTTAATATCTTCTCGATAATGCTTTCTCAAATAAGAGGCAGCGAGCTCTGCACATAGAGCGGTAGGGGTCGAGCCTTGCATCTCTAAGGAAGCAGATAGCTGTTCGATGACCTCCTGGAACAGCAGCTGCTGCTTCCAGCTCACGCTGCTGCGGTGATTATTCTGGTCCAGCTCGCTAAGCTGGCGGATATAATCGCCGACCTTCGCGGGCTGCAGCAGCTTCGTGAATTGAGGGATCTGCTTGATGAAGGTTTGTGTAGTATAAAGCCGCGACGTAATCGTCGGCGGCTCTTTGTCGTCCATAGCATGCCTCGGAATATACTTATCTGCAGCTGTCCAGCTCCCTGTTGTCTGGAAATGCAGCCAGTAATAGGAGGTCTGCTCCTGACTTGCCATGCTGGCATAATGATAGGAATCAGGCCTGAGAATAAGAGAATGCCCTTCAGAAACCTCGAAAGTCCGCTCTTCTTCCCCCATATAGAGGCAGCCTGACATCACAACCAAGAGATCGAATACTTGAATATTACGACGGCTGGGATGCTTGAAACCGCCAGAATACTTAACGAAGCCGCTTGACATGTAATGAAGCAGTGGCGGAATTGTAAAATGAAACAGCGTCATGGTATCACCTATCTCTTCATGAATATAAGGTTTGAATTTTATAAGTTTCGGTTGTAAAACTGAAACAATAATTGCAGTATAGCATCTATAATTTGAAATGACGATTGCTGCTGCAGATGGCTGATGGTGCATAGAGCACAAACGTTGAAATACGAAGGCTTTACTCCAAGAAGCTTACAGACAACTAGTATAATTTCAACGTGCACAACGACGCGGATATCCTAAGGTGAGGATGACGAAGCCGTTTCTGCCTTGAAATATAGGAGTATATCCTATCACTATCCTTTCTCTATATTTCTCGGAATGAAAACGCGCTGTGCCGCCAAGGACGGCGACAGCCGTTTCACCTTGGGAGGTTCAAATGATAAAAACACGGGAACGGAATCATTTTTCGCTCTGGATGTTAGCTTGGCCAGTATTCATTGAGTTGTTTCTACAATTTCTATTAGGCGCTGCGGATACGCTTATGGTCAGCCGGATCTCCGATGACGCGGTTGCCGTCGTCGGATTCTCCAATCAGCTGTTCAATGCACTGTCGACTTTGTTCGCGACGGTAGCCAGTGGGGCAGGTATTCTTATCGCTCAGCGAATAGGCTCGCGCAATAATGAGGAAGCACGGTCGATTGCCATTATATCTGTTAAAGTCAGTGCGATCATTGGCCTTGTTCTTAGTCTTATTCTGTACCTGATGCCAGGTCCGATTGCTACGATGCTGCAGTTGCCCGCTAATCTGATCCCTCTTGCGAAAATATATATATCTATCGTTGGCGGAGGGATGGTATTCGGGGCCATTATGTCTGCTCTAAGCACAGTGATCCGCAACACTGGCAACACAAGAGGACCTATGTATATTGCACTTGGGATGAACGTCGTGCATTTGTTCCTTAATTATGCCTTCATCTACGGGGAGTTTGGCTTCCCGGAGTGGGGACTCACAGGAGTTGCTGTCTCAACAGTAACAAGCAGACTTCTTGCGACAATTGTTCTATACTTTATGTTCCTGAAGGCGTTCGATCGCCGAATCTTCTTCAAGGATTTCCATTTATTCGATAATAAGCTGTTCAAGGAAATATTAAAGATCGGCTGGCCGCTCGGTGTGAATATGTCCTGCTGGGTATTCTCCCAGCTGCTTATATTCAGTTATATCGCCATGCTGGGCTCGAATGAGCTGGCTGCGCGTACGTATATGAATACACTGGAATCGTTCTGCTTCATGCTCGGCTATTCGATCGCGCTGGCGCTGCAGATTCAGATCGCCCATCTATATGGTGCTGGCCGTGCCAGTGTCGCTTATCATAATTCATTCCGCGCACTGTGGATTGGGCTCGTCATCGTGACTGTGAATGCATTCATTATCTTTCTCTTCGGCGGCAAGCTGCTTGGTATCTTTACCTCTGACCCGGAGATCATCGCGATAGGCGTTTCTCTACTTGGGATGAATCTGTTGCTGCAGCCTGGTAAAATGTTAAATATGGCTATAAGCAATTCACTTAACGCCATTGGGGATACGAAGTTTACAATGTGGACATCGATCATATCGATGTCGCTTATCGCTTCTGTCCTTTCTTATGTGATTGGCATTCAGCTGGGCTGGGGTCTGATTGGCATCTACGCCTGCATGATTGCCGACGAATATATTCGCGGAATATGGGTACTTATACGGTGGAGAGGACAGAAATATTTGAAGCTGGCGAATCAGCAGTCTGCCCTCCCAGCATCATCCGGATCTAACGAGCCTACTAACAACAAGACGGCAGTAGAGCTATAGATCTTCACAACAACTGGAGGAACATGCAATGATCATGATGAATGAGAAAATAAAAGCGGCCGAGGTTCAGCTCATCGGTCTGAATGGAGAAGCGCTTGGAGTCGTATCACGGACTGAGGCGCTTGCTATGGCGAAGGAGCTGAAGGTAGATCTTGTATGCGAATCGTTAATGAGCAGCCCGCCGCCATGCAAGCTGATGCGCCGAGGAACGGCCAAGCAGGAGGCCAGTGAGAAGAAGCGGGATACGAAGCTGAAGGAGCAGCCAGCCAAAGTGAAGGAGCTTCGCTTAAGTGTAGACATCGAGCAGCATGATTATGATACGAAGCAGCGACAGGCAGCTAAGCTTCTGCAAGCGGGGAATGCTGTTCTGCTTGTCGTCCGAATCAAGGGCAAGGAAGGGCCTAAGGCGAAGGAGCTGCTGGAGAGACTGCTGGTTGACCTTGCGGACTATGGGAAGAAGCAGTCGGGTATTCAGCTCAGCGGGAAGCAAGCGGCAGTACAGGTGAATTGTTCCTGATGATCGGTTATAGTACCGGACGTTCACGGCTTCACAGGCTTTGTGAGGATTATAGATCATTGGCAATTGACACTTCTTGGTATAATAAGTATCATTTGAATGATATTTATCAATTAAATGATCTAATCAGACAAGGAGAACCAGATGCTTCGTAGATTTTTCTCATATTACAAGCCTTACCGCAAGCTCTTTATGCTCGATTTCTGCTGTGCCGTTGTGCTCGCGATATTAGAGCTAGGCTTCCCGCTCGCCGTCAGCTATCTCATTGACACGCTGCTGCCGGAAGAGAATTGGGGTTATATTATCGTCGCTTGCTCGATCCTTCTCGTTATTTATGTCATTAATACGCTATTGAGCTATGTTGTTACCTACTGGGGGCACATGCTTGGCATTAATATTGAGACGGATATGAGGAAGGCGCTATTCAATCATGTGCAGAAGCTGTCGTTCCGTTATTTCGATAACACGAAGACAGGCCATCTCATCTCTCGACTAACGAATGATCTGTTCGAGATCGGTGAAGTGGCGCATCATGGTCCAGAGGATATGTTCATCGCGGCGATGACGCTGATCGGGGCATTCGGGATTATGGCTTACATTAACGTAGAGCTGACCCTGCTCACGTTCATTATTGTCCCCATTATTGTATGGCTCGTTCTCTTCTTCAACAAAAAGATGACGAGAGCGACGACGCGTCTGTTCTCCGAGATGGCTGACTTCAACGCTCGGGTGGAGGATACAGTAGGCGGCATTCGTGTCGTACAGGCTTTCTCGAACGAGAAGCATGAAGGCAAGCAGTTCGATGACAATAACAGTCGTTTCCGCTTGGCCAAGCTGGTTTCTTACAAAATCATCGGTATGAACTCTTCCATTACTTATATGCTCATGCGTCTAGTTACTCTATTCGTACTCATATGCGGCACATGGTTCGTTATTCGCGGACAATTGCAATATGGCGAGTTCGTTGCTTTCGTACTCATGACGAATATTTTCTTCAAGCCGATTGAGAAGATTAATGCAGTCATTGAGAGCTATCCGAAAGGGATTGCCGGCTTCAAGCGTTATGTTGAACTGATGGAGACAGCTCCTGATATTGACGATGCACCGAATGCGCTGCATGTGGATCGCTTGAATGGAGACATTCGCTACAATCATGTTACATTCGGCTATGAGGGAGAAGCGAAGGTGCTGCAGAACATCAGCCTGAGCATTCGTGCAGGGGAGACGGTTGCCTTTGTCGGTCCTTCTGGTGCGGGTAAGACAACGCTTTGCAGTCTGCTGCCGCGATTCTATGAGGTCGATTCAGGCAGTATTACGGTTGATGGCCATGATCTGCGTGAGCTGAGGCTGGATTCGCTTCGCAAGCAGATTGGTATCGTTCAGCAGGATGTCTTCTTATTCGCTGGCACAATCCGCGACAATATCGCTTACGGCAAGCTGGAAGCAACGGATGGCGAGATTCTCGAGGCAGCACGAATGGCTAGACTGGAAGCGTTCATTGCAGCGCAGCCTGATGGACTTGATACGGTGGTCGGTGAGCGCGGGGTTAAGCTGTCTGGAGGACAGAAGCAGCGGATGGCTATAGCCCGCATGTTCCTGAAGAATCCGCCGATTCTTATTCTGGACGAAGCAACCTCAGCACTGGATACAGAGACGGAAGCTGCAATTCAGCAATCGCTTGCCGAGCTGTCAGCGGGCAGAACGACACTTGTGATCGCGCATCGCCTTGCTACAATTAAGAACGCCGACCGTATCGTCGTCGTGACCGAGAGCGGGATTACCGAGCAAGGACGCCATGAGGAGCTTATGGCAACTGGCGGAGTATACAGCCGACTGCATGAAGCACAGTTCGGAGCTATGTCCTAGCATAGTCGAACCAATAAGAAGCCTGCGACTACATGGCCCCATAGGGTGGTGTAGAAGCAGGCTTCTTTTACATATGTGAAAAAGAAAAATCCCCTCACAATGGATGAGGGAATACTCTTTGGGAATTAGGCTCTGGTCATTCCAGTGCCTTTTCCGGTTTCTTGCGGTCAAATTTGAATACTTTGTTCAGTATCTTGTACACGAACTTCGATTCTTTCGTTAGAAGCGGTCCGAGGATGGCTAATATGAGGACGTACAGCGCTGCGAAGGGCTGAATCATCTCCAGTAAGCCGCCGGTTTTGCCGAGATTCGCCATAATGATGGAGAACTCGCCGCGCGAGACGATCGTAAGTCCGATATTAGATGAAGCTTTGGGTGACAGACCTGCGCTGCGGCCGGCCAGCATCCCCGCTAAGAAGTTACCGAACAAGGTAATGGCAACAGCACCTAGTGACAGCCATACTGCACCGCCGAGAGCGAACGGATCGATCGTCAAGCCGAAGCTGAAGAAGAACACAGCCCCGAAGAAATCTCGGAACGGCAGGATCAAATGCTCAATTCGCTTCATATGCTCGGTTTCTGCAAGGACAAGTCCTACGAGCAAGGCGCCGATAGCTTCAGCGACATGAATCGTCTCTGCGAAGCCTGCAACAACGAAGAGGAAGCCGAATACGAGCAGCAGGAACAATTCATTAGAACGGATATTGAATACTTTATTCAATAAAGGCACGGCTTTGCGTCCAATAATAAGGAACAGCAGCATGAAGCCTAGTGCATATAGGGCAGAGAGCAGGACGCCTCCAAGTGAGGTAGCTCCACTGAGAACAAGTCCAGACAGGATGGAGATATAGACAGCAAGGAAGATATCCTCGAACATGATAATGCCAAGTATCATCTCTGTCTCAGGATTAGCTGTACGCTTCAGATCAACGAGCACTTTTGCAACAATTGCACTAGAGGATATCGTCGTAATTCCAGCCATAACAAGCATCTCTTCCAAGGGGAAGCCAGTTACCCAGCCATAGCCAAGCCCGAGCGAAAAGTTAATGAGGATATAGATCGTACCGCCTACGGCAATAGATTTACCGGATTTGATTAATCGTCCGACAGAGAACTCTAGACCTAGGTAGAACAGAAGGAATAATACGCCAAGTCGTCCCAAGAATTCGATGAAGGGTGCACTTTCGATAAAGCGGAAATCAAATACACCAATCTTCAGAGCGTGGGGCCCTACGGCCATCCCGATCAGAATATAGAACGGGATGACGGAGAACCTCAGCTTAGCGGATAATAGACCAACTAAAGCGATCAGGGTGACAGCGAGACCAATCTCCAGCACCAAGTGATCCATAATTAGTTGCTCCCATTCATGAGCAGCTGCTTAAGCGTCTTGAGATGCTTGCGTTCGCCCGCAACAATTAGGGTAGTATCCGCTTTGAAAATATAATCCGGTCCAGGATTGATGTGCTTGGAATCTTTTTCGACAGCTGCAATAATCGTCGTTCCGGTACGCTGGCGAATCTCCACCTGACCGATTGTTTTGCCAATGCAGCTAGCGCCATGCTCGACTTTGTACCATTCAATGGTGAGATCATCTAGAGCTACTTCAATCGTCTCCAGCGCTTTGGGCCTGTATGTCATGCCTCCGATGATGGCTGCAATCTGACGGGATTCTTCGTCGTCCATGGATACCATCGATACGCTATCATCCGGATCCTCGTAGTCGAAGTGGTACATCTCGCGTCTTCCGTCGTCATGAATGACGATGACGAGCTTATCGCCGCCTCTCGTCTGCAGCTGATATTTACGTCCAATGCCCGGCAAATCCGATTCTCTAATATTCATAGTGCCAACTCCTATTCGAATGTGTATTTGAATGTAGGTAGGGTTGTATGATGGCTATTAGAGAAAAGAATCACGTAAATCGATGTGAATTTAACGGGCATAAGAAATAAATCCTTTAGTTTTTGCGGAATAAAGGTTCGAAGGAAAGAAATGTGGACCGTTCTAACGTAGGTTAGAGCAATAATATACAAAGCGGCCATTTCCATAAATATCGTTACGACGGAAGGAGGCTTGAAGGATAATTGATGTCTGGTTGCTACATTATAATGGTTTTCAGTAATATGGGTTAGTGCGGTCTTCTCCCCATGCAGCTCATGAGGTCCTTCTGCTTTGAATGAGAATAAGGCAGCAGAAACAAGCAGTGCGCTTATCATGACGATTTTGAACCATTTCACCTGTATGGTGGATAGTCTTTGAAGCATCCGATTCATAGTGTCACCTCCTGTCTTCTATTTTATTATAAGGGATTGAGTCACAGATGTCACAGAAGCAGGGGAATCGGCGTGAGGAAATGTGTCCCATTCGTGACAGCGAGTATCGTAAAGTCTAGTCAGGATTGACGTTTGCGCGGATGGCAGTATAAGATGAATAAAATGTTTGGACCAGAGAGAGGAGTAATTCGAATGAGCTCACAAGAAAAGCAATTATCCCCAATCGTACAAGCTCTTGGCTTACAGCCGCATGTTGAGGGTGGCTGGTACAAGGAGCTGTGGAAAGCTTCGTTTGAAATTCCTCAAGAAGTGCTGGGGGCGCCTTATTCAGGACCTCGCTTCGCTGCATCGTCAATTTATTACCTGCTGCATCCAGACGAATTCTCAGAATGGCACACGGTTTATTCCGATGAGCTGTGGATGTGGCACTCTGGAAGTCCACTGTTATTGTCCCTTGGCGGTACAGCGGATGAGCCTGAGCTCAGGCAAGATATTATTATTGGCGGAGATGTCCTGAAGGGACAACAGCCGCAAGCACTGGTTCCGGCAACAGAATGGCAGCGGGCACGTCCGCTGGGCGATGAGCCAGTTCTCGTCTCTTGCGTTGTTGCACCGGGCTTCCATTATGATGATTTCAAACTGGTTAAGAAGCTTTAATCTATAGATAACTCAAATGTCCTGCAGGAACAACAGTTCTTGCAGGACATTTGTTGTTTAGGCAGGGTCGCTCCTCGATAGCTGTGCATAAACTGTGTATGTGAGGGGAACCTGCGATCATACATTCTTTTATTTGTCTGCCTGTAGTAGAAGATAAATATAACTGCCAAAGTGCATTCTTGATCTCATTTTGTTTCGAATAACGAGCCTATAGGCATAATTAAATGCATAATCGCAGGTATATTCATTGTTGCTCCACATAGCATCGTGAACAACTGTAGATTCGCATTCATCTAACGTTCGTGCAGAGACTTCTGCGTTCGAGGAATTGCTCGACTTGACTTAATCTGCTCGAATTCCTCTTCCGTCAATTTGCCTTCCTTCAGTAGAACCGCATCACGTACACCGATTTTACCGATATCATGCAGCAGTGCGGACTTGCGAAGCGTATCGATATCAGCGGCTTCCCAGCCTGCAAGGCTGCCGATCTGAACCGCGTATTCGGCTGCACGCTCAGAATGGCGGCTGTATAGTGAACGCGTCCGAATATCCGCCTGACAGATGTTTATTCCAGCTGTAATTGTAGATGTAAAATCATGGACACTATAAGAGAGCTGCTATATGATGGATTTTAGCTGGAAGGATGCCTTCCAAATAAGCATGGAAAGTTGAAGGGATCAGAAGCTATGCGTGAGTCCTTATGGACGAAAAATTTTATACTGCTCGCTTGCGCCAACTTATTATTGTTCATGGCGATCGAGATGCTGCTGCCTACACTGCCGGTGTTCGCTGCGAAGCAGGGAAGCAGTGAATCTCAGATTGGACTGATATTAGGCTTTTTCACATTCGCAGCCGTTATTGCCAGGCCGCTGGTTGGCGTTGGAACGAAGAAGTTCGGCAAGAAGGGACTCCTGCTCATCGGAGTGGCAATCTGCGTAATAGGGATGGCGAGTTATTATGCTGCAGCTACTCTGGCTGTACTGCTGCTGCTTCGTATCGTTCACGGGGTAGGGTTCGGGCTATCTACAACCTTATTCGGAACGGTTGTATCCGATACGATCCCAGCCTCGCGCAGAGGCGAGGGAATGGGCTTCTTCGCAACTGGGAACGCGATCTCCTTCTCATTAGGACCGTTTCTAGGCATTTGGCTGATGGAGCAATATGGGTTTCTAGGCTTGTTCGGGGTCGGAGTCATCATTCTGCTGCTGGCGCTCATCTTTACATTCTTCGTGCGGAGTACAGGCTCTGAGTCAGCAGCAGCTGCTGCTGTCAAAGCTCATACCGCTTCATCTTCATCCACATCCTCAGTCATGTCTACTATTGTGGAGAGAAAAGCGCTTGTTCCTTCAATAATGGGCATGATGGTCGGCTTAGCCTTCGGCGGTCTGCTCAGCTTCATTACACTGTTCGGCATCGAAACAGGAATTTCGAATATCGGCTTCTTCTTTCTCGTTGTAGCGATCAGTGAAGTATTGATTCGTTTTATTAGCGGACCGTTATTCGATCGAAAAGGGCGCTTCTGGGTATTGTTCCCTTCCGCCATCTTGTGTCTCATCGCATGCATCATCCTCTATTGGACGGATTCGATGGCGATGCTGCTGCTCGCAGGCGTATTCTATGGAGCAGGCTTCGGGGCCTTATTCCCGGCCCTGCAGGCTTGGGTGATCAATCGGGTAGAGCCGGATAGACGGGGCGTTGCTACGGCAACCTTTTATAACGCGTTCGATATCGGAATTGGCTCTGGAGCTATTCTGCTCGGCTTCGTGGCGACTTGGACGAATTATGCGACAATGTTCTTATACTCAGGCTTATTCTTTGTACTCTACATCGTGATGTATGTCATCTACGAATGGAAATATGGCAGGGCAGAAGAGTGACTTGAAGGCGTAGCATATTGTTGTTTTTACCAATAACTCGTATAATGGACTGAAATAATGCTTAATTATTCATGAACATATTCTCATGGCAGACAGCGGATGATTTGAAGGGGATGAATGGGTGGAGGAGCATAGCGACAAACGGATGAAAATGATTGAAGCGGCTCGTATGTATTACGAGCTCGATTACAATCAGCAGGAAATTGCCAAGAAGCTGGGCGTATCCCGGCCGACAGTCTCACGATTTCTACAGCAAGCGAAGCAGGATGGCATCGTTCAGATTCGAATTATGGACCCGGCAGCAGAGAATGATGAGCGCGCTCGTCAGCTGAAGGAAAAGTTCGGCTTGAAGGAGGCCGTTGTTGCTTCGGTTCCCAAATATGAAGATATTATGGTGAAGAAGGTAATCGGTGAAGCCGCAGCAGCGTTCCTGCACGAGACGGTGCGTGATGGCGATACGATTGCTGTAACATGGGGCACAACTCTATATGAGGTGGCCGTTCGATTACCGAACAAGCATGCGAAGAAAATCAAGGTCGTCCAGCTCAATGGCGGAGTGAGTCATTCGGAGACGAATACATATGCCTATGAGATCGCACAGCTATTCGCGAAAGCTTACCAGACCTCCCCATATCTCATTCCTCTTCCGGCTATTGTCGATCATGCTGTCGTTAAGCATGCCATCGAAGCTGACCGCCATATTCGTAAAATATTAGATATGGGCAAGAAGGCGAATGTTGCCGTCTTCACAGTAGGAGCTCCTACTGAGGATTCCGTGCTGATGAGAGCCAATTACTTCTCAGACGAGGATCTTGGCATTATTTTATCGCGCGGGGTAGGAGATATCTGCTCTCGGTTTATCGATATTACAGGCAAGGTGTGCAGTGAGGAGCTGGATCTGCGTACCATCGGCATCGACCTCGGCGAGCTGAGGAAGAAGGAATGGTCCGTGCTGGTTGCTGGCGGCCCAAGCAAAGTAGAAGCGATATATGGAGCATTAAGTGGACATTATACAAATACGTTAATTACGGACCAGATCACTGCACAGCATCTGCTTGAATATGTCCCTGAGGCATAGATAAATAGATAAATAAATGTAGCGGAGGAATGGATATGGACAGCCATACGAACTTAACACCGGAGGAAATCGCAGCTACGATCGATCATACTGTACTTAAAGCGGAAGCGACCAAGGAAGAGATCAAGCAGCTGTGCCAAGAGGCTAAGCAGTATAAGTTCGCGACCGTGTGTGTAAATCCAGTGTGGGTGTCGCTTGCCGCGCAGGAGCTGCAAGGCTCAGGTGTAGGCGTAACGACTGTGGCAGGCTTCCCGCTTGGTGCTAGCACGACGTTCGTGAAGGCTGCCGAAGCGAAGGATGCGGTGGCGAATGGTGCGACTGAGGTCGATATGGTTCTTAATATCGGCTTAATGAAATCGGGCGACTTCGCAGGCGTGAAGAGCGATGTGGCTGCTGTCGTTGCGGCTTGCAGCGGGAAAGCTGTCGTTAAGGTCATTCTAGAGACGGGCCTGCTGACGAAGGAAGAGAAGGTGCAGGCATGCCTCATCTGTAAAGAAGCTGGAGCGGATTTCGTGAAGACGTCCACGGGCTTCGGCAAAGGCGGTGCCACTGTCGAGGATATCACTCTCATGCGAGAGACGGTAGGCGCTGAGATGGGAGTTAAGGCTTCTGGCGGGGTTCGTGACCGCGCAGCTGCGCTTCAGATGATTGCCGCAGGAGCGACGAGGATTGGCGCAAGTGCGGGAATCGCTATCGTAACTGGAGGCACCGGAGAGGGCTACTAGAGGGAGCAATGGCTTATATTGCCCTTCCTATTAGGATTGACCCTATGTTCATCGTAAGATAGAATGGGGTAAAGCACAGTCGGCTCTGTCTTGAGCCGGCTTTTTTATGATTTCTTGCAGATATTCTATGGCACATGATGTACCGGATCAGTACTGCTGGTCGATCGGACGTTGATTATAGCAAGTGTATGACTTAACTAATGTGGGGTGAAAGATGGTTATTAAGGCTTCATGGAGGGAGCAGTGGACGACGGATGTGAAAGCGAATGTGTTAGCAGGGATAACAGCTACACTGGCGCTCGTTCCAGATTCACTGGCCTTCTCGTTCATGGCGGGTGTTCCGCCTATCGTTGGGATTTATGCTTCTATCTGTATTCTGCTCGTTATTACCTTCTTGGGAGGCAGACCTGGCATGATATCGGCTGCCGCAGGCTCGATGGCTGTACTCATGCTGACACTGGTGCAGCAGCACGGCATTCAATATTTGTTTGCAGCTACTGTGTTAACGGGGGTTTTGCAATTTTTCATGGGCGTGTTCAAGCTCGGGAAGCTGATGCGGTTCGTCCCGCAAGGCGTGCTGAAGGGCTTCATTAATGCGCTGGCGATTCTGATCTTTATGTCTCAGCTCAGGTATTTCCAAGGTGAGTCATGGATGATGTATACGCTCGTAGCGGCTGCTCTGGCGATCATTTATTTCCTGCCTCGTTACTTCAAGGCGATTCCATCGCCGCTAGTCGCTGTCGTCATGCTGACGATCGCGGTATGGGCATTCGGAATAGGAGGGGTCACTCGCATTGGAGATATTGCGGCGATTGATGCTTCATTGCCTTCTTTTCTCCTGCCGGATATCCCACTTAGCTGGGAGACGCTTATGATCATTCTTCCTTATTCTTTATCGTTAGCTGTTGTTGGTTACACGGAGACGTTGCTGACGCATAATATGCTCGATGAGATGACGGGGGAGAGGACAGACAAGAACCGGGAGATGCGTGGGCAAGGCGTAGCAAATATCGTTGCGGGCTTCTTCGGCGGGATGGCTGGCTGCGCGCTAGTAGCGGAGTCGGTTCTCAATGTGAAGATGGGCGGTCGCAATCGGTTATCGACACTAGTCGCAGCCGTGTTCCTGCTCCTGCTTACCGTGCTGCTCGGAGACGTGCTGGCGTTAGTGCCTATGGCTGCCTTGGTGGGCATCATGCTGATGGTGTGTATTGCCGTGTTCGATTGGAATTCCATATTCCGGATGAACCGTGTGCCAGTCTCTGAGACAGTCGTTATGCTGGTAACGGTAGCAGCTGTATTAATCACGCATGACCTTGCTATTGGTGTCATTGCAGGCGTGCTGGTCAGCTTCATATGGTTCGTGGTAGAAGCTTCCCGATTGCACGTTCATAGTGAATGGAACGGCTCTAAGCGGACGTACCGAGTTAGTGGACTGTTATTCTTCGCTTCAGCTTCGGAGCTAGAGGATAAGATTGAGCTTCATTGCGCGGCGAAGGAGGTTCATCTTGATCTGACTCAGTCGAAAATAAGGGATCATACGGCTAGTCTTGCTGTAGACAAAGCTATTGAGCTGCTGAAGAAGAATGGGAAACGGGTTACCGTTTCCCACTATGCCTCAGAGCAGCCCGGAGCTTCGGATGCCTTACCGCTGACAGCTAATCGTTAGATTCGCGGACAGCGATTGACCAGCATCAAGGACAACAAGCTCTTCTTGACGGTTCAGCTCACCGGTCATTGCCATCCATGGCTCTACGCATACGAATGGGCGACCTTCAACGGACCATAATACAACATATTTGAAAATATCTTCATAGGTCATTGTAACCTGTGCATCGCCGGCGACGGGGAACGCAATTGCCCGCTTGACGGGATCAAGCAGCGTAACAGATTCTACAAGACCTTCCAAATCGAATTCACCTAGGAATGGCTTCTCTATATTGTCGTTGTAATCCAAGTAGCGGGTTGCATCGGTGGTATAGTGAAGCTTTTTGCTATCTGTGTTGAAGTAAGGGTGGAAGCCTGCGTAGAAAGGCATAGCCTCTGACGACAGGTTGCGGTACTGCTGACGCGTATGAAGCTCTCCATCCTTCAGGGCATAGGTGAACACGAGCTCGAAGTCGAAGGGATAGGACTCTCTCGTCTGGGCGTTGCTGCGGAGCGAGATTGTAATGGAAGCCTCGCCTTCTGTGCTCGTATCGACTACATCCCAGACGGCTGTACGAGCCACGCCATGATTCGCCATTTTGTAGGGCTTGCCGTTCCATTCATAGGAGAGCTCCTCCAGCTGACCGCAGATCGGGAAGAGGATGGGGTTGCCGCCCCGAATGTTGGCTGTAGGGTTCTCGAATGTTGCCTGATCCAAATAAAAGAGCTCTAGACCATGAAGCTGGCAGCCAATGACGATGCCGCCGCGCTCCGGACAGACGCGAATGCGCGAGTCGGTGCTTGCTTCGATTAATTCATAAATCGTATACGTTTCCTTCGTATTCGTTACTTGAAAGTTTCCCATGTCTTATCCTCCACTAATGTCTATATTCTTTATCGTAATTATGCTATGAAGCAGCCTATCCGACTAAATCATATCATATTTCTTCCAATAATTTAAAAGCTAGTTATCACCTAAACATAAAGAAGAGGCCATCCTAGGATGACCTCTTCCCATCATGCTTATTTATTCGGCTGCTGCGTCAGTTGCAGTAGCGTCAGTGTCAGTTGCTGCTGTATCATCTGCAAGGGTGTTGGTAATCTCCGCTTTCGTGCGGAGCTCCTCCATCCAAGTTGTCGACAGCTCGCTTACTTGTTGAGTCACAAGCTGCGTGCGAATTTCTTCCTTTTTATCTTCAAAGGTAGGGGTAGTCGCATCTTTATGATCGGTTTTCTTGATGATGTGGAAGCCAAAGCTGGACTCTACTACACCGCTAAGCTGATCAACGTCAAGTGCGAATGCTGCTTCTTCGAATGCAGCGTCCATTGCGCCTTTGGCGAAGAAGTCGAGATCGCCGCCATTGTCTTTCGTTGCTGTGTCTGTTGACTTTTCTTTGGCAAGAGTAGCGAAGTCAGCGCCCTCGTTCAGCTGCTTCAGAATATCCTCAGCCTCTTCCTTCGTTCCAACGAGAATATGGGATGCGCGGATTTGCTCCGGAGTCGCAAGCGATGCTTGGTTCTCGTCATAGAATTGCTGAATTTGCTCATCTGTTACTGTAACCTGAGGCTCCAGTATTTTGCGGATTTTCACCTGTACAGCAGCGTCCTCTTTGAGGTTGTCCATTGTCATGCCGTATTGAGTCAGTGCGTTGTTGAGCGCCTCCTCAGAACCGAATTGAGTCTGAAGATCCGTGATTTCTTTATTGATGTCCTCTTCTGTAACCGTAACGTTAGCCTCTTCAGCAGCTTGATCAATCAGCTTTTGGGTAATCATGTTCTCAACGGTTGAGGCGCCGCCTGCTTTGACCAGCTCATCGTAGAGTGCATCCTTCGTAATCTCTTCGCCGTTAACTGTTGCAACTGCTTCATTGCTGCCGCCGAATGGCGGTTTGATCAGTACAATAACAAGTACTACAGCGAGTACAGCAGCGATGGCAATCCATACTTTGCCGCCGGAGCTCTTAACTGGTTGTGCAGGTTGCTCGCTTTGAGCGGATGTATGAGCGGATGCGGTTGACGCCGCTTCCCCTTCAATGATCGTATCATTCTCAGATGTCGTTTGTTCCTCGTTCGCAGCCTCTACTAGCTCGTCATCTCTTTTTTGCTGCGAGTCTTTGTTTTCCATTTTAAATGAACTCCCTTCGACAAAAACACACTTTATTTACAATCTCCACCTACTATATCAAAAGATTTTACAAAAAACCTTAATCTAAAATAAAAAAATGTTGCAAGAATTTTTATTTCGTATAATGGTATAAGTATATAGAAAGTGAATAAGCAATGAACAGAATCTGGAAGGACACAGGACGGGGGGATGACTTGGTTTTATTAGATGGGAACTACAACAACGGTGTTGTTCTTCTTTCTTTTATTATTGCAGTTTGCGCGGCATATTCAGCGTTGAATTTTGTATACAAAATAGCACGTTCTCATGGGAAGACACAGGTTGGATGGATTTTTGCGGCAGCGTTCGTTATGGGCAGCGGCATTTGGACGATGCATTTCGTAGGAATGATGGCTTTTCATATCGACATGGTTGTCAGCTACAGCATACCGATTACGGTCGGATCGATCGCGGCAAGTATTTTGACTTCATTCTTGGCTTTTTATCTCACTTTATCAAGTCAGACCAGCAGGGTCAGACTGATTAGCGGCGGACTCGTTATGGGTGCAGGCATAGTTGTGATGCACTACACAGGAATGGCTTCCATGCAATCGCCTGGCCTGTCAATCACCTATAATTCTTACATCTGGACCTTATCAGCACTCATAGCGGTGGTAGCTTCATGTGTTGCGCTCTATTTATTCCATAGATTCAGTAACAACAAGTATGCGAGTCTCGCCAAATGGGCAGCCTCCGGCTTGCTAGGGTTTGCGGTCTGCGGTATGCATTATACGGGAATGTCGGCCGCTTCCTTCTGGTGCGGGGACCCGGCTTCCATAGTGGGGGCAGGAGAGACTCCGATAAATATAGCTCTGCTGATTGGGGTTACCCTCGTCATTCTATTGATTATGCTGGTTACCTGGACTGCCGTTTATTTTGACCGCAACGTGCTTGAGAGAATGGCCTACAGTGATCCGTTGACCGGTTTATTGAATCGACATGCGATGAATCGGTACTTTAATGAGAGCACCAATGAAGAGCATCAGGACGTTTTCTTCTTTCTGGATCTGGATCAGTTCAAGATCATTAATGATACGCTTGGGCATGATATTGGCGATTTGCTGGTACAAGCTGTAGCAAGTCGTCTGCAAGCCCATTTGAGGACGGGGACTGAGGCCTTCCGGCTGGGCGGAGACGAATTCCTATTCATCGCTTCCGGGATCAATCAAGCAGAAGCGGAGCAATTGGCACAGAAGCTGCTAGAAGATATCCGTATGCCCTATTTAATAGAAGGTAATGAGCTATATATTACGGGAAGCATAGGCATCAGCTTGTCTCCACAGCATGGAACCAAGCGGGCGACTCTGCTGACGAAGGCAGACACAGCGATGTACCAAGCCAAGCGGCTGGGCAAGAATCAATACTGCTTGTACAACGAGGAGCTCGATAAGAAGATCGTTAGAAGGATGAGATTGGAGAAGGATATGCGTGTTGCGCTTGCTCACGAGCAGTTCGTCATTCATTATCAGCCAAAATGGAACGCTAGCATGAATTGCCCTTATGGGGTGGAAGCCTTGTCTCGCTGGCTTCATCCTGAGCTGGGACTTATCGCGCCGGATGAGTTCATTCCGATTGCCGAGGAAACGGGATTAATCATTCCGTTAACACGTTGGGTGCTTGGACAAGCTTGCCTGGACTGTATGGCCTGGAATGAACGAGAGCAGATCGCCCTTAGTGTATCGGTCAATTTGTCAGTGAAGGTATTCGACAGCCAGAACCTGCTTGATATGGTCGTGAAATCGCTGGAGACAGCGAATATGGAGGCAAGCTTGCTGGAGCTGGAAATTACGGAAACGATTATTATGAATAATGTTGAGAACGTCATTAAACAGCTTATCCCCTTGAAGGAGATGGGGGTCATCATATCCATGGATGATTTCGGATCAGGCTATTCTTCGCTAGGCTCCATTGATCGAATTCCATTCCATACGTTGAAAATTGACAAGCAATATATGGAGCAGAGCGCCTCTCCTGCCAAGAGAGCTATCGTAAATACGATTATTAGCCTTGCCAATGAGCTCAATCTCGGAATTGTAGCAGAAGGGGTAGAGACCGAGCAGCAGATTGAATTCTTGAAATCGGCAGGCTGTAATCTAATGCAAGGGTATTATTTCAGCAAGCCGATGCCACGCAAGGAGTTAGATCAATGGCTCGCACAGTTGAATCAATCCGAGCTTGTTTCTGTTTCTAACGGATAACGGTTAAGTATGCATAACTAAGGTTAGGACAGTAACCTTCAAGTGGGCTGTAACGGATTAGGAGGCGATGGGTGTTGCGTGATTCTTATAGAGTAGTACTTAATCTAGCTCTCATAATGGGTATGTCACTGGCTATGTACCTCGGACTCCGTTCTATGGATGCATGGGACATTAACATTCATTCCTTACATGGGCACTTCAATATTGTGAGTATCGTATCGCTCATTGCTCTAACACTTGCGGTAGGAATAGGAATCATCGCCACGCGTCTTAGAAACCTGAAGATGAGTTTTCTATCGCTCTCCTATGTGTCTTTGGCTGCGCTATTCGTCGTACATGGGCTAGCCACTCCAGGCTTGCTCATGCACGAGTATTCCATAACGGGAAGCTCGGCTCAACTAAGCGTTCTACTGGCTGCCTTCTGGTTAGGGCTGTCAGCGGTTTCCTCTGAACGCGCCCTTATTCAGTGGTTCTCCCGCTGGCAGCGTTGGCTTGTCCCTGTGTGGTTTGTAACGCTGCTCGTAATCTGCACATCCTTGTGGGTCTTCGCGAAGCACCTGCAGACACTACCTCTACAGGGGGCTCCCTTCAAGGTAGGAGTTACGCTCGTCATATTTGGATTGAGTGGCTGGACGATGTACCATTATTTGCAGACCTACCTTGCATCAAGGTTCCCATTGCAGCTTGCAATCGTATACAGCGCTGGTTGGATGTGTCTGGCACAGTTCATTCTCGTTACCAGTCAAGCTTGGAACTTAAGCTGGTGGAGCTATCATCTGTATCTCGGAATATCTCTTGCAGCTGTATTACTCGGTATCTTTATGCAATATAGAACCTCAGGCAGCCTCGTAGTCTCTTTGAAGCAGCTGTTCCAAGGCAACCCTTTCGAATGGATACGGACGTATATGTCGCCTGCTGTCAAAGAGCTGATTCTAACGACAGAATCAAGAGATGCTTATACTGCGGGTCATAATTATCGCGTAGCTCTCTACGCGCTTAAGCTGGCTGAGGAGATGAATGTATCAGCAGTTAAGCTTAGAGCAATCGCGCAAGGTGGACTCGTTCATGATGTAGGCAAGCTCACGATTCCGAATCATATTCTGAATAAGCCCGGCAAGCTGACCGATGAGGAAAGGGCTGTCATTCAGAAGCATCCGATTACTGGCTATAATCTATGCAGCAGGCTTGGATTTCTCCAAGAGGAGCTGTCGGTTATTCGTTCGCATCATGAACGCTGGGATGGCACAGGCTATCCCGATCAACTGGCAGGTAAGGACATCCCTTATCTTGCTAGAATAACGGCGATTGCTGATGTATACGATGCGCTCACCTCAACTAGATCCTATCGTGCTGCTATGTCACATGAAGAGGCTTTGGAGCATCTTGCTAGAGAGCGGGGCAAGCACTTCGATCCCGAGTGCGTGACTGCTTTTCTGAAGCTTGCGGATGAACAGAGGGGGTTCTTCGAAGAAATGCTAAGCACGAATAAGCTGGAGACGCTCACGGCGGGCGTAGTTCGGCAGACGGGGATGTAAGACTTCATCACCATAGTGTTTAAAGTCTTTTTTTGCCCAATAGGATAGGTCTCATGGCCGTAACTCTATTCTTTACATCATTAATGTTCTAAAGTAAAATCAGACACATATAACTTCAAAAATATGGTTTATGGCAGCATTTGTAAGAAATGAACCCTAACTGTAACGTGAGGCTCCATACGTTATATCGTTAGGGTTTTTGTATAGGTTGGCGGTGTGCGGAAGGATCATATCTCTATGGATTGCAGGAAGGAGTAATCGGCGTGAATCAGATGTCACTCAGAACTAAAAGTCTGCTGCTAATCGTTGTAATCTCATTCATCCCTCTACTCTTGGCGGGAATAAGCAATTATTGGAGCATTAAGCAGGAGTGGGTGGAATCGGCTATTGAGAGTGAGACCAGTCAGTTGAAGGGTGCAGCCACCCAGCTAGCCTCATGGCTGGCTATTCGTAGAGCGGAGGTGCTGGTGATGAGCCGCACGGATAGCGTCCGGTTCGGAACTGATGAAGAACGACTGCAATATTTCAATAGAGAGATGATTCGCTCAGGGTATACCTACCATTCAATTGGTTATATTCAGATGGACGGTACTGCCATACGAACCGATGGAGTGCCTATTAATGTATATGATGAACCATTTTTCAAGGACGCGCTCAAAGGAAATGTTATCATTACCGATCCCTTGAGGTTTTCTCAATCCCAAACGAAGCGTACGTATATTCTAGTTCCTATATATGGGGAGCAAAGACAGGTTACCGGTATCGTCTACACGTCTATACTAATGTCGAAGCTTGAGCCTTATCTTGAGGTAGATAGCAATACGTCCAAGATATTGCGTTTGTTCGATTCGAATGGCACTATTCTGTATTCCTCTGAGACAAAGGAATGGGGGGCAGGAACGACGATCTTCGATGAGGATACCAGCTTGCATGAGCTTGGGGACAAGCTGCTGAACCGTACGGGGTATGAAGAGGTTAGCTATGGCGATACGGAGCATGTCATTTTCTATGAGAAAGTGGATGATGGCTCGGGGTGGCGGCTTGCTCTGGAAGAGCATAAGTCTGATCTGCTAGAAGGGATCAAGCCGTTATTCTGGCGTATATTTATGACGATCGGGCTGTCTGAGATTATTATCGTTATTCTATTCTTCCTGTTGTTCGCATCCATTGTGAAGAGACTTGAAGGTATACTTGCCGTTACTGAGCTGGCAGCTGCTGGTCGGTTCGAGGTGAAGCATCTATCCGAAGTGCCGAGTGATGAGGTTGGTAAGCTTGCTGCCTCGGTTAATGGGATGATGGAGCGATTGAAAGAAATGTTCGAGAGGCTCGAGGCGATTATCAATCAGAATCAATATGCATTCATCGTACTGGACGAGCAGTATCGTTTAGCCTACTTGAACAAAGCAGCAGAAGAGCTGATCGGCTATACCAATGCAGAAGTAGTGGGGCATGCTACTCCGCTATTATTCATGGATCCAGATGAAATTCGGAGTGAGGCGGAACGGCTGTCACTGCTCTTCGGAAGAGAAATAGCTCCAGGGCTCGAGGTGTTCAAGGAGCTTCGCAACGAGCAATTCTCTTATGAGCGGGAATGGACCTTCATTAATAAGAATGGGCGCAGAATTCCTGTGCTTCACAGCTCTAACGGTCTAAGGGATCATGAAGGCAAATTTACTGGGGTTGTCGGGATGGCCTATGATATATCAGAGCGCCTTCAGGTGGAAAAGTCACGTAATCGGCTGCTTGATATTGTTGGCTCGGCCAAGGATCTTATTGCTTCTGTAGATAGCAGGGGCAGAATTATTTATATGAATAAGGCTGGCAAAGCTATGCTCGGCTTGTCATCTGGACAAAGACTAATGACTTTTAAGAAGCACATGAACCCTGTTATCTATAAAGAGGTTATTAATGGTGCCAGGGCAGCAGAAGAAGTAGGCTACTGGGAAGGGGAAGCAGAGCTGCTGACCTCTTCAGGAGAGACGATCTATGTGTCCACAGTCATCGTAGCTCATCCGAATATTCGCACTGGAGAGCTGTTCTTCTCTTGCATAGCGCGTGATATTTCTGAGCAGCGAATGATTCAGGAAGAGCTGATCGGAGCTACGCGCGAAGCGGAGGAAGCGAATACGACGAAGGGGAAATTTCTTGCTCTGATGAGCCATGAGATTCGTACACCGCTGAACGGCATTATTGGATTATCGCACTTGATGCGCAGGACACAGCTCACTGCATCACAGCAGGATTATATGAGCAAAATCCATACGTCATCAGATACGCTGCTTCGTATCATTAACGATATTCTGGACTTTTCCAAAATCGAATCCGGCAATGTCGAGGTCGAGCAGCTTGCCTTCAAGCCTGAGGAGCTCATTAGCCGGTTAACCGATCAGCTTAGCATCTTCATGGGAGGCAAGGAACAGTTCGAGTTCATTGTCGATGTTCCACTTCAACTGCCAAGTAAACTGCTAGGTGACGCACTGCGGCTCGAGCAGATTTTATTGAATTTATGTATGAATGCGATTAAGTTCACGAATCAGGGCCGGGTGCTGCTGAAGCTGGAGATTGTAGCGGAGTTCAAGGAGCAGATGAAGCTTCGCTTTATCGTAGAGGATACAGGAATCGGAATGACAATTATGCAGCAAGCCAAGCTGTTCGTTCCATTCACGCAAGCGGACACCTCTACAACGAGGAAATACGGGGGAACGGGGCTCGGTCTAGTTATATCCAACAATCTTGTAGAGATCATGGGCGGCAAGCTTGATGTAGAGAGTAGACTTGGACATGGCAGCAAGTTCAGCTTTATTCTAAGCTTCCCGATAATAGCGCCTGCCTCTCTAGATATCCATACGCTTAGTGAAGAGCTGGTTGAGCAGCCTATCTGGATTGTGGAGGATAACCAAGATATGCGCCAGCATTGGTGCTCAATGGTGGAATCCTTCAGGTTGACGCCCGTTCCGTTCTCCTCTTGGAAGGCAGCCAAGGAGAGACTGCAGCGGATCGGAGCAGGCGCTATGCCGAAGATCATTATGCTTGATATGGAAATGCCAGATATGTATGGCTTAGAGACTTGGCTTGATTTTCACGAGAATGCAGCCGCCGCGGGCGTGAAGACGATTGTGCTTACGACAACCTTCGGCAGAGATGAGATGCAGCAGATGCCTGATAGCGATCGGCCTGAGGCTCTGCTGACGAAGCCTATTTCTCGGCTGTCCATGTTCCAGACCATTAGCGGTGTTCTGGATGAGCAGTCCGGCCATTCGCTGCCGCTTGACGGGATAGGAGAGGCAGCCGCAGCTCATGAGCTGAATGGGAATATACGAATATTGCTGGCCGAGGATAATCCGATTAATCAGCTGGTTGCAGTTGAGATTTTGAAGGAAAGAGGCTTCGAGGTAGGGGTAGCCCATAATGGCCTTGAGGCAATGGAGCTTCTCGAGAAGGAGCTATGGCATCTTATTCTGATGGACATTCATATGCCAGAGATGGATGGGATGGAAGCGACGCGGGTGATTAGAGGCAAATCCAGGTATGATCATGTGCCTATCATAGCGGTAACGGCTAATACGCTTCGTTCTGACCATGAGCAGTACATCAGCATGGGGATGAATGATGTTGTTACGAAGCCGATAGAGGAGGGTCAGTTGTATTCTTCCATTATGTATTGGCTTCAGAGAATGGGACATGAGCCCCAAGTGAAGGGCTGGACAGGGAAGCAGCAAGTGGGGGCCCGCTCGATGCCGCTCCCGGCAGTAGAAGGGGTAGATTTGAGCTCGGCCCTTGCCAGGGTTAATGGAAAGCTGCCTATTCTCATTCATATGCTGGAGCAGTTCCAACGGGATTACGAATCGTTCTCCAGTAAACTGCTGAGCCGCTTGGAGAGCGGTGAGATTGTAGCTGCCAAGCGGATGGTGCATACGCTCTTAGGGGTATCAGGCAATTTGTCTGCCGCAGGTCTGACTGCCGCTGCTTCTGGCCTTAATCAGCTTTTAAGAGATGAGCATTGGCAGGATTTGGATTGGCAGCTGCTGGCGAGTAGGCTTGAAGAGGAGCTGAAGTCGATTCTAGTATCATTGAAAAAAAGCGAGGGGCAATATTTCGACAATATTTCCTAACATTTTTCTAACAAATTATTGAAGATGTTAACAGCAGTATTGTATAGTAAAGATATCAACTTATTTCGACAGAATTCTTCATTCCCAATAAGGGGTGGCGCCAGTGTATAAAGTTTTAGTTGTAGAAGATGACGTCATGATGAGTGATATGCTGTCTATGTATTTGTCAGAAGAAGGTTATTCGGTGAGACAAGCGGGGAATGGTACAGATGGACTGCGAACAGCGATAGATTTCGATCCGGACATTGTTTTGCTCGATCTTATGCTTCCTGATATGGATGGTATGACGGTCTGTACTCATATTCGAGAAAGATCGAATGTTCCCATTATGATATTATCAATGAAAAGTGAGGTTTCAGAACGAGTTCAAGCTCTAAAAGCCGGTGCGGATGACTATATGTGCAAGCCTTTCAGCTTACATGAGATGGCTGCTAGAGTCGAAGCATTAATTAGGCGGTCACACCTTACTATAAATGAAACGGGGGGTAATGAAGACACAGAACCAGTCGATGAGGATCAGAATCCCATTCAGCTGGATTTAGAACGCAGATTGCTTCTAGTCAGAGGAGAGCTGGTAGAGACGACCTTCTCTGAATATGAGATGATGAAGCTGTTCCTGGCGTATCCGGGGAAAGTATTCAGCAGGGAAGAGTTGATTAATGCGATTCGTGGGTTTGATTCTTTTGTCACGGACAGAGCCATTGATGTGCATATTGTGAATCTGCGTAAAAAAATTGAGCAAAATCCGAGAGAGCCCAGGCTTATTCGCACCGTATGGGGCTTCGGGTATAAGTACACGAGTGAGAATAAGGACCTTAGCCTGAATCACAACTGAATTACAACTGAACGTATAGCCCTGAATAGATATGACTAAAGACCATCTTCTGCGGAGATGGTCTTTTTTTTCTATGGCTAAAGAGTGAATCATACAGTCACCTAACAATCTCCTAAAGGGGATCCCTGAATTTTTCTAATACTTATATGGGACTATAGTAGCAGGCTTGAGCGAAGGATGGTGTTAGCGTGCATGGGCTAATCGGTTTTAATAAGAGGCAAGAGGTTTACGGATATTTGGAGGAAGCCATTAGCAGGGCGTTGGTTCTGAATAGACGAATTGCTGTTGTCTTTATTCATATGGATAGATTTAATGATTTGAATGAGGCTAAGGGAAGGACGTACGGCAATAAAGTACTAATGGATATTGGCGAACGCCTTGTTAAATTCAATGAGGGCACTACGGCGGTATGTCAAATGGGAAGCTGTACCTTCCTGGCCATTAAGGAAATGGGGAACGAGCAAGGAGACTTCCCGCTCGCCGTAGAGGAATTGAAATATGCTGCAGAATATCCCTTCGAGGAAGCTGGAGAAGAGACTCATTTCACGGCAAGTATAGGAGCAAGCAGTTATCCGCTGGATGGGCAGTCCAGTGAAGAGCTAATCTGCCGGGCAGAGACGGCGTTAACACATTCATTAAGGCAGGGGGAGAATAGAGTTTCCTTCTATTGCTCGGAGAAGTCAGAACAGATTTGTCGGGCGCTCCAGATTAGCTCCTCCTTAAGGACTGCGTTATATTCGCAGCAATTCCATATTAGCTTCCAGCCGATCTACCGAGTGAATAACGGAAGACTGAAGGGCTTCGAGGCTTTGCTGCGCTGGGAGCATCCTGAGCTTGGGTATATTAATCCATCTGAATTTATTCCGATTGCCGAGCAGAATGGCATGATTATACCAATTGGCGATTGGGTCATTCGGGAGTCCTGTCGAATGCTGGCTAACATGCAGCAGTATGGATTGAAGGATCTGAGGCTGTCCATCAACCTATCCTACTTGCAGCTGTTGGAAGATACCTTGCTGCCAAGTATTAAGCATGTATTGAATGAGACAGGTCTAGAGCCTTCTTGTCTAGAGATGGAGATAAAGGAGAGTGTGCTCATGCACTCCTCCGATAAAACCCTTATGGCCCTGACGAAGCTGCGTGCCGAGGGCATTCGAATCATTCTGGATGATTTCGGCAAAGGTTATTCATCTTTTGAGAATTTGCAGAAGCTGCCGATTAACAGTGTTAAAATAAGCAAGACATTTATTCAGAAAATTGACCGAAATCGCTCAGAGAAGCTTATTGTTGAAGCCCTCATTGATTTGTTGCATAAGTTTGAGCTCGAAGTTATCGCAGATGGTGTGGAGTATGAGGAGCAATACGAGCTGCTGCGAAGCTGGCAATGCGATTATGTACAAGGACTGCTGCTCGGACAATCGATGCAGCTTGATGTACTCGATTTATCTATGGTTCGCAAATCCCCCTCCCTCTAATTCCGCTTAGCGGATCACAATAATAAACATCCCTTACCGGTTAGGTAGGGGATGTTTGGTGTAGGCTGCGTAAAGGTCAGCATATCCGCCCACCTGGGGCCAGTAGGAGCAATAATGCTGCATAAAAGTCAGCATGAACATAGCCCCATACGAAAAGAGCCTCCCGCCCATGATGAACATGGATGGAAGGCTCTTTAACGCATGTCTTGCAATTGTAGTCATACTTTTGGTGTGGAGGTTCTAAGGTGTGGCCTGACAATTGCAAGACAAGCGAGATTGCGGGTTACTTAGCTAACCTCAAGATACAGCTTCGTTCCGTCATTATATTGGAAAATGGCGACATCTCGAACAACTTCTACCTTCGTTATTCGTTTCCATTTTTTTCGGAAGTCAAAGTTAAATTCCATCTCGAGTAATTTATGATGAAGCTGTTCAACAGACGTCGCTTGTTCGGTAGTGTAATAAACAGGTACAGAACGACTTTTGAAGGTTATGATTTTCATCATGGCCTCACACACCTCCGCTCGTTTTTTCCTATTCTACCTTAAACGTTTTAGCCTCTTATGAAACAGCCATGAGATTAATGTTTAGATTGCTAACATTTATCTAATAACAGGGAAATCCAACGGGTTTAACTAGAAAAACTGCTGTATTTTCTTTTTTTGTAGTGACCATGTCCATAATGACGCGGACGATGCTGAGGCGGGTAATTGGACCTTCTATAATCACTGCTGCTATATCGGTTGTATCCACGGCTTTTTCGTCCAGAGAGTGAATATAACAAACGTTGAAGCAATTGCCTAATCATAATGTAACCTCCTTAATAATATACGTGGTAATGTTCATACTACGTCTGTTCAGCTAGGATGGTTTCTATATACACGTCTATTATTACTCTGAAACGTACAGCATATAGCGTTCGTAAAAGCTGTCATGGAGGAATGGGGGGATCTATTGTGTGGGTAGCGAGGACCAGAGAATGGATGCATATGGTGCTCAATAATTGGCGTGATTATCCGCTCAGAGAAGGCTCTATCTGGGCTAAGCGCTATGAAGTCGAGCAATGGATCGGGATGGGCAGCTACGGCCAAGCTTATCGATGCAGGGATATAATGACGGGCAAGGTTGTATTGGTCAAAGGCAATAAGCCAAGTAAGGGAGAGCTGGGAAGATTGCTTCTGCGGAGGGAGAGTCGTATTCTGCAAGCTCTTGAGCATCCTCAAATACCTAGCTGGCTCGATTATATAGTAGATGGTAACAGGGAAGCTCTTGTGATGGAGCTAGTCGATGGCCATAATCTAGAGCATATGATCCACGAGCAGGGACGAACCTATACGGAGGTTGAAGCGCTAGTGGTTATGAAAGAGCTGCTCGCTCCGCTGAGCTATTTGCATGAGGCAGGCTTCGTGCATAGGGATGTGCGAATTCCGAATGTCATGGATCGGGCTGGCAGCATTGTTCTCATAGATTATGGTCTGTCGTGTGAGATAGGGGAGCAGCTGTCCGATCATCTGCTTAATGGACTGAGAGAGGCCGCACAAGACGATGAAGAAGCAGGAAGCTGGGCAGCAGTCAAACAGCGGATGCGCGATCCTGCTCCATCAAGCGATTTGTACGGTCTGGGACATTTGTTTCTATTCCTCATGTATGCAGGCTATGAGTATGCAGAGGATCAGGTGGAATTAAGTTGGGAGGAAGAACTCCAGATCAGGCCGGAGGTGCGGCAATTCGTGCGCAAGCTGCTGATGAGTGAGAATGAGACATATTTGTCGGCGTCAGAATGCTTGAAGGAGCTGAATCAGCTCCTTATGTGAACAGCAGGTAATGAATAAGGGCTATGATTGCAAGATGGAGCGGATAGAAGCTGCGCCAGATGATCCGGGGCACCGTAATTCGATCAGCAGCTCTTAGAAATTTAGGCAGGTAGATGATGATAAGAGTTGCGAACAAGCTGAAGAGCTGTATGGCCCAGCCTTGATAGAATAAGAAGACAATATTTAGTACAAGATGGAGGGATACCATCCACCTTGGTGAAGCATAGCGATAGATAAGGACTAGAATGGGCAGATAAGCCCCATAGCTGCAAGGAATCAGCTCAACAGCAACGATGACTAACAAGGCAATACCGATCTGTATGGCGAGACTGCTCGCATATTTATCTAGTAAACGCAGTAAGAGCAGGCATACGAATAAGGTTCCGACGGTATTCACTTCATAGGTCCCGAATGCTAGAGAGTAAGGGATCTGAGAAAGAGCGGCTATCCCGAGCATGCGCCATATATATCGGTTCACATTCTGGGTCCGCATATAGCCAAGCATTAATGCGTAAGCATATAAAGGTAGAGCCAGTCTGCCAATCACACGCCAGGTGGAGTCATTAGGAAACCATACAACACCAATATGATCTAGCAGCATCGTAATCATTGCTATGATCTGCATGCATTCACCTCATCCTCAGGATGGGGATATTATAGCATAAGCAGGATAGAGCAATGAATAGCTAGACTATCCGGGCGTTCTTATTAGCTTGAGCGTTCGGAAGGAAAGAAGCTACAAGCCTGCATTCTTTTGTAATCGCCGCGCAATCTGCATGAAATCCTCAGCGGAAATGCCCGGAGCGAATTCCTCAGGCACCTCCTCCAAATCGGGTACAGGCGCACCCTGCGGTGTTCCTTGAATGACCTCAAGCGGAGCCCCAGTCTGTGGATTGGTTCCGTTCCAGATGAGCACGATATCCTTATAATCATCAGGGCTGAACGTATATAGCTTATTGCCAAGCCCCTGCGCCTCGAACTTACGAGCTGTATCGAACGCATTATTGCTAAGGTTAGGGATAGGGATCATCTTCTTCATGTCGACGCCGGTTGCCATCTCTAGCGCTTTGGCATAAGCGAGCACATGGACCCCACCGCGTACGAGCAAGTAACCGATCATTTCACGTGCTGTAGGATGAGTTGTCATCTCGTAGACTCGCATCTTATGCGTTCTGGCACCGCATTCGAGGAAGAAGTTATGCAGCAGATCAAGGATTAGATTGCCGCTGCTGAATACATTGTCACCAGACCAAAATTTCCCCATGGAATCCATAGGCAGAGATGTCTGTGCCGAAGCTATGAAATGATAGGTGTTTCTTTTGTTAACGGCGTCTTGAAGCGGTTCAGAATTGGGATTGCCAGGGCTGGTCGAGCCCGTCAGCACCATATTAATGGCTGTTGACACAAGCTCAACATGGCCGAATTCCTCTGCCGTAATGCTGGATACCAGGTCATAGAACGGCTTGAGCTTTTTTTTCTCACGGAAATTGAAGGACTGATACATATAATTGTTCAAGGTTGACATTTCACCATACTTACCGCCCAGCAGCTCCTGCACAGCCGCCGCTGCATTGGCGTCTGCATACTTGGAAGGGGGAAGTTCAATCTGAAGCTTATTGATCCGTTGGAACACGAGTGAATCCACCTCATTCCTTCACTAATGTATATTTGTATCTGTATGATGAAGCAGGCGGTTCTAGACCGAATATGTCAAGTAGGACAGCCTTTTGTCGAAAAGTGGATAGCATGACTTGTTAAAGGAAGGCAGAAGGCTGTTCTTTAAGGTGTAGAACCTTAGAGACAGCCTTCTGTGTGTTCCTAGGGAATCCATCGCTATGAATCAGGCAGCCGCCGTTTCGATAGGGAAGGCCGGATCATATATTAATAGAGGAAGCTCTTATATCCCCCCCGGAGCTTCTATTAACTTCATGAAAAGGTAGTGATGCGATGGAATGGGGAGAGCTATTGAAGCTGATTGATCCGAAGCTGATGGTTGTCGTGGTAGCCTGTTGGGTGATCGGGTATATCCTTAAGCAGACGCCGAAAGTGCCAGATTGGACTATTATATATGCGGTAACGATAGCAGCTATCATTTTCTCTATATTCACGTTGGGCTTCGAGGTGCAGAGCGTCCTGCAGGGTATTCTATGCGGAGCTGTTGCGGTGTATGGGAACCAGCTGCTCAGACAGACGATAGAGGCTGCATCGAAGTCGAAAGGGAATGATGAAGATGCAAGCTAGAAGCGCAACAGATGTGTTCGGAATTGACGTTAGCCGCCATCAAGGGACTATTGATTGGAAAAAGGTAGCTGCAGCAGGTGTGAAGTATGTGTTTATTAAAGCAACGGAGGGCGCCAGCTACACCGATCCGAACTGTCGAGCCTATACCGCTGGAGCTGTCGGGGCAGGACTCCCCATCGGCTTCTACCATTATGCAAGACCTGAGAACAATGGGGCGAAGACAGAAGCAGCGAATTTCGCAAAGGTGACGAGCAGCTATAAGCATCAATTCCCGCTCGTGCTCGATGTCGAAGGAGAAGCCTCGAAGCTGGGAAGGAACAAACTGACGCAGTGGTGCCTGACATTCCTGCAGGAGCTTAAGCGTCTGACTGGACAAGACGGCATGATCTACACAGGAGCGAGCTTCGCCAAGTCCTATCTCGGCTCCGAATTGGGGGCCTATCCGTTATGGGTTGCGCACTACAATGTAACAACGCCGATGGCGAATCCGACATGGAGCAGGTGGTCTGTCTTCCAATACAGCAGCAGCGGCTCTGTGGCGGGGATTAGCGGCAATGTTGATATGAATGCGATGGTTGAAGCTTTCTATAAGAAGTATACAGTGGAGGAGGAAGTGCTGGTGCTGCAAGCAGAGGATGCGAATAAGATCATTGCGTTTTTGAAAGCAGGGTATAACGCAACAACGAGTCCAGAAGCACGCAAGGAATTCAATCGCTTGGCGAATGAGCTTCGTAAGGCAAGCGGGCAACCGGTGGAATAATGAACAGTGGCGCAGCCTTCCGTCTAACGGTAGGCTGCGCCACTGTTCATTGAAGAGAGTATAGCCAGCTACTGCTGGATCACGCCGCAAGCGATTCTGCTGCCGGAATTACCGGACGGATCTGTCTTATAATCATCCTCTTTCTCGTGGATGATTATAGAGGTACCACCCGTCCGGAGCAGGGAATTGGCAGCATCCTTGGACAAGGTTACGTTCTTCGAAACAATGTTCACGTCGACCGTTCCGTCTGCGCCTACAGTAATATTAGGCAAGTCACCGTCATGAAAGCCCTTCGGATTGTTGAAGCCATGCTCCTTATTGCCCGAGTTCAGATGGGCACCAGCCGAGTCGAACCCAGGAGCTTCACATTTGCCAACAGCGTGGAAGTGGATGCCATGCGTGCCCGCGGGCAGGTTAGCAGCTTTCACATGGACATGGACGCCGTCATGCTGCTCGGTTATGGAGGCAGAACCGACGGACTCGCCTTTGCTGTTAATCATATTGACCTTCACCTGGGTGGTGGTCGTGTGATGTGAGCTTGCGTAGACTTCGCTGGACAAGCCGAAGCTTGGAGCAGCAAGGCTGCACATTAAGCACAAGATCGCAATGCGTTTTTTCATAAGATCCTCCTAAGCAGCATATTTTGTCCATCCTAGTATTTACCATAATCTGTGCAGTTATGCATGGGGGCCACTTATCAGTGAAGTCTGAAGTCTATACGTTATTGCAAGGATAGCGATTGTATGTATCGCCCCGGTTACTTGTCCATACGTTCATGCGCATCTGGAATAGAATAGAGCAGAACGAGTGAGAGGGGGGAATAAAGTGTCTGCTAAATCAAAAGTAAGTTTTGCGAACTTGAAAAAGGTAGGCGGAGCTAAACGATCGGCTCGTATCTCTAACAACTGTAGCTGTGGTAAACATGATAATTGGGAGCACAAAAGCTGCGGACGTAGAGATCCGGCTGTAGAAGGCGTGCAAGATGCAGGTAAAGAACTAAGTAAAATATTCAGTCGATTGAAAGATGAGGATGTGGCAGAGAAGCTTGTAAAAGCGATTCGCTGTCATGATGCAAGAACGATTCAAAGAATTATCGGCTGTGACTGTAGAGTGGTTAACTTCTTCTGTACACATCGCTCTGATTGTGTTCGTATCTGTTGTTCATTCGGTAGAGACCATGATGTAACAGTATCCTTCGATATTTGCATTAAACGCGAAAGCAATAACCGCAACCGTGGCTGGTGCTAAGGTTAAGGCGTCGAAGTAAGAATTAATTTTAGAAAAGACAGCTCTGATCGGTCATTACAAATGACCAGCAGGGCTGTCTTTTTGTGTGGAGCAGATAGGGGGCTTCACTCAACTCCTCCAGCCCGCATACAATGAGTCAGCAGGCAATAGGAGACGAACAAGCATGGAGGCGATTGACGATGCCGTTTATCCCGAATTTCCCATCAGCGCTGTTAGAGGAGCATAGTAATTGGCATCATCAGCATCATGTAGTGCCGGGGACGATACCTCCTCTGGGCTTTGGTGAACAGTTCATGAGATTTCATCGCAGCTACATCAATCGGGTGTATAACTGGTACGTTCGTCAAGGCTATGATACCCGTCTCATTGCACCTTGGAATGACGTACCGGATGGGATCAAATACGCACCCTGCTACAATCAGGCTGCGGCAGATCGTATTCGCTATAATCCGCGCTCATTCGCTACGTTGGATGAGTTAGGTCGATTTCTGGAATCAAGCGGTCTGCATGGCTGTATGCACGCGACAGCTGCACGGATCTATAATCAACCGGAGATTGATGACTTCGATCTGACTACGCGGCATACTGAATTTTATAATATCCATGGCATGATCGATGGGTGGTATCGGAACTGGGAGTCCGCTTGGGGATTGCGAGGAAGCAGTCATACAAGAGGCGGTACGCGTACGCCCACCGTTAAGTACAGTTCCGCAGGGCGCGCATCACGCCTGCGTAATAGCCGGGCTCGCGCGGGACGAATTGCTCCGCTCGGACGATTCGCGTCCCTGGCTGCTGGCCGCCCTGTGGCGAAGAGACCTCTACGCCTTCGGCGGATAGTGAAGCCAGCTCACCCTCGAACAGCCGGATCAGCTCATCCAGCTCCGCTTCATACACGCCGGTCACTTCTTCCGCTTGCAGCACGAGTGAAGAGAGCGGCAAGGAACAGACACAGGCGAATACATCACTCACCTCGCGGTCGATGAACGGCATGCCGCGTACTTCACCAATGGATTCCTCTCGTACTTGACCGAGAGGAATCAATTCCTCGAAGGGGACGGACAAGCCAATCTCCTCTTCCAGCTCACGAGCCGCATCACGGACGGTTTCACCAGCAGACAGATGGCCGGCAACAGTTATATCGTAGTGATCGGGATGCGTATCCTTGCTGGACTGGCGAAGCTGGAATCTCACGAAGCGGCGTTCACCTTCTCTTCTGGTCAGCCAGCAGTGAAAGCTCCGATGCCAGTAGCCTGCAGCATGGGTCTGTGAGCGAGTCGCTGTACCGATCGGGTTCAGCTGTTCATCGAAGATATCGAACAATTCCTCTGCCAATATATAGCCCCCTAGATGCGAATTGCTGACTTGACCTGACCTGATCTAACCACTGACCGTCTCTGTTGTCTCTAGCTGCGAAGTGCAATGCTTGCAGCGCGTCGCTTTGATAGGAACCTGGGACAAGCAGTATGGACATTCCTTATCCGTGGGCTCAGATGGAGCAGCAACTTCTTCCGGCTTCATACGACGTAAAATATTAATGCCTTTAATCATGAAGAAAATACACGCAGCTACTATGAGAAAGTCTAGCAGCACATTAATGAACTGTCCGTATGCAATAACAGGCACAGGAGGATCGGTAGCTTCTGCGGCTTGCTGCAGAGTCTTGATTGCAGGATCAGGCGGATATTGAAGCTGAATGAATAAATTTTTGAAATCGGCCCCACCTAGTACTTTGCCGACGGGCGGCATAATAATGTCATTAACGAGCGAGGTGACGATTTTGCCGAACGCACCGCCGATAATAACGCCGACAGCGAGGTCGATGACGTTGCCTTTGACGGCAAACTCTTTGAATTCTTGTACAATTTTCATAGAAAAGCCCTCTCCTTTATAGTCTATACTCTCCATAATATTCGGAATCTACTCCTACATTTTAGTCTATTTTCGTTTAGTAGAATAGTTTAATTATAAAACCTATGTAATATTGTTAAAATGAAGCGATGCTAGAGAGGATTTTATAGCCAATTGTCGAATCTCACATTAAGTGAGTAAATTAATGGATATTCGAGGAGTTTTATGAGCCAGCACACTATTTATGGAAATGTCTATTATGGGCTGTTAGCACTATTAATCATTTGTTTTGCATCATATACGATGCTTAATATGGTAGGTCAGCTGCGCTCCAAGGAGTGGACCACCCCCTTCAATTGGATGGCCGGCGGCTCATTAGTATATGGTCTTGGATTGTGGGCGATGCATATCGTGTCGCTGCTCGGCTCCGATTATTTGGTTATGCTAGATTGGTCTATCCTATATGCCTTCTTAGGCTGCTCTGCTTTTACTTATTTGGGTATCATTCAGCTCTCCGGCAGAAGATCATTGTTCGTCAATCTGGCTGTAAGCAGCATGTTCTTCACAATCGGGTTCGCGCTGCTGCACTACTTAATCCTATTATCAGGATCTATTGTTGGCAAACAATTCAATATATGGATGCTATGCTTTACGATACTGGTCGGCTATGTAGGTGTATATGCTTCGCTATATTGGTTTGTCACCAAGCAGCCTATGCATAAGCTTTTGTCCAGCCTGACACTCGGCATGTCCAGCATGACGATGCATCTGATGGGGATGAAATCCATTGTTGTGGAATATAACGTAGTTATGACGACAGACCGTCTTAATCATTATTTATTGCTGCTTGCTTTCCTGCTGGGCATTGCAACTCTGCTTATATTCAGCTTCACGTTCACAACGTGGCTTGTGGCTCGCAAGTACAGTATGATCGATGCCCGCTATAAGCTGCTCGTCGAGAACTCATTGGACACGATTGCACTTATTCGGGATGATAAATGGGATTATGTGAATCATTCGGGCCTCCGTATGTTCGAAGCGAAGGATAGGAATGAGCTGCTCCATAAGTCGATCTATCATGTCTTGCATGAGAAGCATCATGAACAAGTGAGGACTTGGCTCAGCGAAGAGACCGAATACAATCAGCCGAATCAGCAGCCGATAGAGCTCGAATGGATCACGCTGTCAGGGGCTTCACTGTATACGGAGATCGTCAGGACGACTACAAGGTTCTCAGGCCAGCTGATTGATCAGGTCATTATCCGTGATATCACCGAGCGCAAGAAGAACGAAGAGCTGTTCATCCATTCTGAAAAGCTATACGTGGCAGGCCAGCTAGCGGCTGGCATTGCTCATGAAATCCGCAATCCGCTCACCTCACTCAAAGGGTTTCTGCAGCTCATCTCTTCTGGACGTGCAACGAATGCAAACTACTATGACATTATGAAATCAGAGCTTGTTCGAATAGAAGCCATCGTCAGCGAGCTGCTGATGCTGTCTAAGCCTCAGATGTATGAGCTGTCTCATGAGGATTGCCGCGTCATCATGTCCGAGACGATAACCCTGCTGGAGCCGCAGGCGATTATGAACAACATACAGATCGATCTGCAAATGGGCTCTCAGCCTCTATGGATTTATGGGGTAGAGGATCAAGTGAAGCAGGTGTTCATTAATATTATTAATAATGCGATTGAAGTCATGCCCTTCGGCGGCATGATCCGAGTATCCATGTCTTTGGATAATGACAAGCTGGTGGATATCCGTATTAGGGATGAAGGACCAGGCATTACGAATGAACAGCTCGCTAAGATCGGACAGCCCTTCTACACCACGAAGGACAATGGGACCGGTATTGGACTAATGGTTACTTATAAAATCGTCGATAATCATCATGGGAGCATTAATGCCTGCAGCGAGATCGGCAAGGGAACGACTTTTATTATTCAATTTCCTTATAAAAAAGGGGATACCGGAATCGCGGTACAGCAGCATAGCTCATAGGATTGAAACCTCTTCTATTAAGTATCCGTAATATGCAATAGATTTATGAGCTCTTTATCATTTAATTGGGGGTTGTTAGGATGTTCAATCGCATACTCGCCAGTATTGGAATCGGATCTGCGAAGCTTGACACTATTCTGGAGAAAGACCGTTATGAGCCTGGAGAGGAAATCCGTGGTACAATCAATATCCAAGGCGGCAGTACGGAGCAGCGTATCGAAGCGATTAAGCTGTCTGTCATGACTGAATATATTCGCGAGAGCAATGACCAGAAGCATAAGCAGCAGGCCGAAATCAGCAGATTCCATGTTAGTGATCCTTTCACTCTGGAAGCTGGTGAGAAGCGGGCTGTACCGTTCGCCTTCCAGCTCCCGTATCGAACACCGCTTACGATTGGATACACGCCAGTATGGGTGAAGACAGAGCTTGATATACGAAGTGCCATCGATCCGAATGACAAGGATAGAATTGACGTTGTCCCAACGCAAGAGATACACACCATTCTGGAAGCGTTGAAGCTATTAGGCTTCTCGTTCCGCAAGGCAGAATGTGAATATGCCTCTAAGCTTGGAGGCGGAATGCCGTTCGTTCAGGAATTCGAGTTCGTGCCAACAAGCCAGTTCCGGGGGCAGCTCGACGAGCTTGAGGTGATGTTCTATCCATCAGCCAATGGGCTGGAAATCATTCTCCAGGTCGACCGCAAAGCGCGGGGGCTTGCAAGCCTGTTCGCTGAAGCACTTGATATGGATGAGACCTTTGTTCGCTGCACATTCACGCGAGAGCAATTAAGCGCAGAGCCGAATGTGATTGCACAGCAGCTTGTAAATATCATTAGCCGGTATGTATAACGGTTAATCGACAGCCCGTGATTGTCCTTGTAGAGGAGCAATCATGGGCTGTTGTATGCATAGGGGCCATGTTCCGTAGTGATTTATGGCATAATAGGATGACAGCAATTAGGGGAGGTCATGTGATTGGCAGAGCCGTTAAAGGCCATATATGATGGCGATTTTATAGAGCAATTCGGGCAATTGGTGAAGTCGGTGTGGGCACCGTTCGATGCAGCCTCCTTCGCATCTCGAGTTCGCGGAGAGGATTGGGAGGAGCTTGCGCTGAAGGCGCGCTCAAGGCGTATTACAGAAGCATTAGGTGCGGAGCTGCCTGAAGCCTACGAGGATGCATTAGCTATTCTTCATCCCATAGCTGATCGCTGCACAGGACTAGCTTATATTATATTTCCGGATTTCGTCGAACGCTATGGCATGAATGAACAGCACTGGGAGCTGTCTATGAAGGCGCTAGCGGCATTCACGGCTTATTCGTCCTCGGAGTTCGCAGTCAGGCCGTTCCTGCTTGCAAGTCCAGAGCGTATGACAGAGCAAATGCTAAGATGGGCTGATGATCCGAGCGAGCATGTACGCCGTCTCGCAAGCGAAGGGACAAGGCCGAGGCTGCCGTGGGCGCAGGCACTGCCGATGTTCATACAAGATCCTAGCCCTGTTATTCCGTTATTGGAGAAGCTGAAGAGGGACCCTTCGCTGTACGTGCGGAAGAGTGTCGCCAATCACTTGAATGACATTGCCAAGGATCACCCTGATATCGTGATCCGGCTTGCACAGAAGTGGTATGGCGAGCATCCGCTGACGGATTGGATTGTGAGAAGAGGCTGCCGGACGCTAGTGAAGCGGGCAGTACCTGAGCTAATGTCATTATTCGGCTATGCGAGTCATTCATCTGATGAAGTGCAGGCAGAGGCTATTGTACAGCAGGCGCAGTTGCAGGTTCGCCCAGACACCGTTATGATGGGGCAATCAACCGATTTGCATTATCGGATAGAGCTTCGTAATGGCCCCGCGATGAAGCTGCGGATTGAATATGTGATTGATTTCATTAAATCATCGGGGAAAGCCTCGCCGAAGCGGTTCCTGCTGTCGGATAAGGAGTATGCAGGCGGTACGCTGATCGACGGGGTACGTACGCATCGCTTCGCGGATCTAACGACGCGTAAGCACTATGCCGGCGTTCACCGGATATCGCTGTCCGTCAATGGACTGGAATGTGCAGCAACAGAGTTAACCCTAACGCTATAGGCAATTACGCTAACAGAGGAGAATTAAGAATGACGATTGGAGCGCGCGTGCTCAAGACTGGAATGGCTGTCGCGCTAGCCATTTATTTAAGTGATTTATTCGGTTTCCCATCGCCGCTGCTTACTGCAGTTGCCGCTATTCTAACGATACAGCCTTCTATTTATCGCTCCTGGCAGCAGGTGCTGGATCAGCTGCAGACGAATCTGCTGGGGGCTGTTATGGCTCTGGTAGCGATGAAGCTGTTCGGGCAGACGCCGATTGCTGTTGGACTTGTATGTATTCTGGTTATTATGGTTAGTATTCGGCTCAAGATGGAGACGACGATTGGCGTTACTCTCGTAACGGTTGTTGCTATTATGGAAGCGCATGGGCAAGGATATACGCTCGCTTTGGAGCGTTTCCTCATGGTGCTCAGCGGGATGGGGGCTGCCTTCGTTGTCAATGTGCTCGTATTCCCACCGCGTCCGAGAAAACAGTTCACCGAGCAAGTGCATCAAGCGTTCAGCCAGATGTCTCTCCTTCTCAGAACCGCTATCTCTAATGAGATGAAGGAGCAGGTCTATCGGGAGGAAAAAGAGAGGCTGCACACGACCCTGCGGAAGCTCGAGGACCGCTACAAGCTGTTCGAGGAGGAGCGTAAGGTGCTCGCTCGTACCAAAACCAAGCATGCCCGCCAGCTGCTCATATCCAAGCAGATGATCAAGACCCTTCAGAAAGGGGCAGATCTGCTCGAGGTAGTGGAGGATCATTATTTCTCTTCCCCTCGTGCTGGGGAATGGGCTCATCGCTTCGATACACAGATTGAGAATTTAACGAAGTACCATGAATCGATTCTGCTCAAGATTGAGAACAAGATGAAGCCGAACATGTCCTTAGAGCCAGCGGATGATCTGGAGTCTCGGCTTGTCCATGATCTAACGGATTATGTGAAGGAAGATCCCGATGAGCATAAACGACTTATTTTCGTCGCGTCGGCCTTGTTCGAATATGCGTACCTATTACGGAGGCTGGAGAAGGTGGTCGATCATGTTCAGCAGCGTGATGGAGCAGAGGCAGACAAATCCGAGGACTAGTTAACAAAAACGGTTGTGCATCGCTGCACAACCGTTTTTCTATATTATTCAGTCTTATTGCTGCCCTCGTGACGTCTTGGATGCTGCATATGCGCTTCGGGATCGTTATCATCGTCCTTGGGAATCAGACGCGGATCCGTGCGGCCCTCATGGTGATTATCGAAGTCCAGCTCTATAAGCTCCCATTCGGATGTACCAAGCTGTATGTCAGCAGGGAATAACTCACCACGCTCCAGCTTCACTTCTCTGCCCCATTCGTTCTTGTATACGCCAGCAACTTCTACATGCTCTCCTGAGACAGGCTGCATTTCATTATGCTGATGCTCTTGCTCTTGCTTGATTTCGCTCATGCTGCTCGTCCTTCCCTTAACTTATAATCCGTGCTTAGGTACTGCTGCACGATCGGCTTCGGATTGCAGCTCGCTAGCCCTCTGCTTGCCTGTTCCGGAACGATCCGCCTTGGATTGCGCTTTGCTTGCGGCGGTTTGCTTGTGGGATGGCTGTTCGCCTGACATACCGTCATCCTCCTTGTGATTGATGCTTCTCCAACAGTTTGCCACAAAAGGAAGTATTGTATGAGGTGAGCAAATAGGTAAAGCGTGGAGAGCTTAGAGCAAGCGCAGACCACAAGAAGGACATTCTGAATCCCGCTCGGTTACCGTCTGGTCACAAGCGGGACAAGGCTCCTTGAAGGCTGATGCAGGCTTGCTGAGCACCGAGCCTGAGGCCGCTGCCTGCTCGACCTGTCCAGCATCCGCTTCTCTCATAAGATGGGCAGGGGTGCCGAACAAAGCTTCAACCATTTCCTTCAACTGACTGTACTTGTCCGATTCATCCGCTGTGATGTGGATGAACAGGAACATAGCTCCAAGCAGCAAGCCCGCGAGCATGAGCGTAATTATCATCGCAATAATAGGTAACAAGCGGCACCATCCATCCCCTGATACTAGCTAACGTGGTAACGGGCTTCCAGCCTCTTACCCCCGAACCACATAATAATAATGACCGCGATGGTCAGGAAGATCCGCCATGGCTCCTCTCTGAAGCTGCCAATATCGAAGCTAAGCAGCGAGATGCTCAGAATCATGACAGCTTTGCCAAGCAGCGTAGCGATAAAGAAGGTACGGAAGGGAACATTACTAATTCCGGACACAATGTTAATGATGGATGACGGGGAGAAAGGAAAGCATGCGAGCAGGAACAGCGGCGTGAATCCTTTCTGATCAACCCAGTGAAAGAACCGCTCAGAGCGGGGGAACCTCCGTTCAATGCGAGATTTCACATTCCGGCCCAGCTTCCGGCTTACCCAGAAGACGCATGCGGCGCCAATGGATACGCCAATCCAGGAGAACAGGAAGCCAAGCCACAAGCCGAATATATTCGCATTGGCCGCTACAATAACGAGCAGCGGAAGAAAGGGCAGGAACGCCTCGAGGAGAGGCAGTACGATGCCAAGCAAGGGGCCGAACTCTGCATAGCTCTCTAATGTTCGCTGCAGTTGCTCCAGGTCTATATTTTTCAATTGTAACAACCAACTTTGCATTCCCTCGAACCTCTCCATCATAGGAAATTAATATAGCTAAGGTGTCATCTACATAGAGCAAGTCTTGTCCACTGTGACGACAGCCATGATGTATCGTCTATATAAGTAAACAATACCAGAACGAGAGCCCGCATGCCAATTCGTGCCAGAGTAGCTAGTGAGCCGAGGCTTAGCATAAGAACGCTCGTGCTTCAGATGCTAAGCCTGTCGGCGGATAATAAGGCTGCTCAGGCCATCTATAAGGTGGACCATAGAGCCACTTGCATATTCGATAAAATGTCCAAGGCAATCGTGTCCGCAGCTGAGCCTTCCTGCTGGAGCCTGGAGATCGAGGCTCTGCTGCTGCTTAAGCGTTCTGGGCTAGCAAGGAACTCGGTAATGCGGGCAGTAAGATCCTCCGAATCATAGCTGATAACAGCTGCGCCTTTGGATTCCAAATAGTGAGCATTCTGCTTCTCCTGACCGGGAACAGGGCGATAGATGAAGATGGGCAGACCTGCGGCTATCGCTTCAGCTAACGTAATGCCTCCAGGCTTCGTAACGAGGCAGGTGGCGATGGCCATTAGCTCGTGCATCTGCTCCACATAGCCGAATAACCGCAATCGAGCGCGTGAGGTATGACCGGCGAAATATTGCTCCAACGAATCGTACAGCAGTCTGTTATATCCACAGACTACGGCAATCTGAATGTCGGCATTCTGTTCCAGCAAGGAGCTGCACAGCTTCGCCGTATCCGGCATGACGCCCTGTGCTCCCGCCATAATGAGAACGGTCTGTTTATCCCCAGCGAGCCCATACTGTGTATGCAGATGACAGGTTTCCTTGGATAGCTCTAGCTCTATCTGTGAGAAGCCTCGCTTAAGCGGGATTCCGCTCACGTGAACCTTTCCAAGTCGTATGCCAAGTCTGCCAAGCTCATGCTTCAGATCATCTGTAGCAACGTAATAACGGTCGATACTCGGATGTACCCATCGCTGATGCAGGTCGAAATCGGTAATGACAGCATAGGAAGGAGGGATATGCCGAGCATTGTTCACTATACGAGTTGTTCGCGTACGAGCTGTTCGATTCAGCGCAGGCAGCGCGAAGGCGGGGAAGGTATGTACGACCGCATCTGGCTTCTCCTCTGCAAGGATACGACGAATCTTCTCGCGGCCGAAGGAATGTAGTATCCCCCCGAAGAGGGAATTATGCTTCATAGGACGCGTTAATTCATACACCCACCCATATAGAGAAGGGATATGTGTATAGCTCTTCAAATAGACCCTGCGAGTCATCTCGTTCAGCCAAGGATGCGATTCCGCCATCAGATCAACCATAACCGTACGATAATTGCCGCGTGCCTCCAGTGCATCCCGAATAGCACGGGCAGCCTGCAAATGGCCTTCACCATAGGATGCGTACAGAATGAGTACCTTGGGATCTCTGCTAATAGTAGGAAGAAGCATGCAAGATCACCTCCTGCCGCAAGTATAGCGGCGAATTGTTAAGCCTCAATGATCGCAAGTTGGTTCGTATGTATTATTTTTGTATAATGGGAGTTGTATCCATCATAAACAATGGGAGTGTGATTGTATTCATGAAGTATACCTACATGGGCCAGTCAGGATTACGCGTTAGCCGACTTTGTTTGGGAACAATGAATTTCGGTGTGGATACAGATGAGAAGGAATCATTCCGCATTATGGATGCTGCACGTGATGCAGGCATCAATTTTTTTGATACGGCTAACATATACGGCTGGGGCGAGAACTCTGGCCGCACAGAAGAAATAATCGGCAAGTGGTTCAAGCAGGGCGACGGCAGACGAGAGCAAACGGTGCTCGCTACCAAAGTATACGGCGACATGCATGATACTTATGACGGTCCTAACAAAGAACCTGGCTTATCCGCATACAAAATCCGCCGTCACTTAGAGGGATCTCTACGCAGATTGCAGACGGATCACATTGAGCTGTACCAGATGCATCATGTGGACCGCAATGTGAACTGGAATGAGCTATGGGGAGCATTCGAGACAGCTGCTGCTCAAGGTAAAATTGGTTATGTGGGCTCCAGTAATTTCGCAGGCTGGGACATCGCGGTTGCACAAGGGGAAGCAAAGGCTAGAGGACATCTTGGACTCGTCTCTGAGCAGCACAAATATAACCTGCTCTGCCGCCTGCCTGAGCTGGAGGTGCTTCCTGCGGCTAAGGCGCTGGGACTTGGCATTATTCCTTGGAGTCCGCTTGATGGCGGTCTGCTTGCGGGTAATCATCGCCGGGGTGGTTCAGGTCGTCGAAGCGGGGATAACAAAAGGCTGGAGAAGCATAGCGAGCAATTAGAGGCTTATGCGGCTCTATGTGATGAGCTTGGCGAGCCGGAGGATCTTGTATCACTAGCATGGCTGCTTGCGAACCCTGCGGTAACAGCGCCGATTATTGGGGTGCGAACCTTGGACCAGTTCGAAAGGTCACTGCGCGCGGTAGAGCTGGAGCTGGATGAAGCAGCGCTCGCCCGAATCGATGAGATATTCCCAGGACCGGGCGGAGATGCTCCGAAGGCTTACGCTTGGTAAGCAGGTTCGTTAAAGAAATGAATAATTATCCTTATTAATCAAATCAGCAGGTTGAACAGGACGGGGTCTTTATTCAGCTCAACGAAGTGAATGCCTTTCTTGTGCATACGGTTGATAAGCGGCTCATAATCATCGCGATGCTTCAGCTCGATGCCAACCAAGGATGGGCCATTCTCTTTGTTATGCTTCTTCGTGTACTCGAAGCGGGTAATGTCGTCGGTAGGACCTAGAACATCATCTAGAAATTCTCTTAATGCTCCTGCACGCTGCGGGAAGCTGAGCATGAAATAATGCATAAGGCCTTCATAGATTAAGGAACGTTCCTTCATTTCCTGCATACGGTCAATATCATTATTGCCGCCGCTGATTACGCAGACGACCGTCTTGCCGGCGATTTGATCACGAAGGGCATCAAGCGCAGCAATGGGCAGCGCGCCTGCTGGTTCAGCTACGATGGCGTTCTCGTTGTACAGGTCAAGCAGCGTCGTACATACTTTGCCCTCTGGCACGGTTAGAACATCGTCGAGCAGCTCGCGGCATATCGCGAAGGTCATGTCGCCGACCCGCTTCACAGCTGCGCCGTCAACGAACTTATCGATATGCTCCAGAGGAATGACCTCTCCAGCATCGAGGGAGGTGCGAAGTGAAGGTGCGCCCTCCGGCTCGATTCCGATAACCTTCGTCGCAGGAGATACGGCTTTGACATAGGAGGCAACACCTGCGGCTAGTCCGCCGCCCCCGACTGTCACTAGGACGAAGTCTGGCACCGTATCAGCAGCCTCCATCAGCTCCTGGCCGACAGTGCCATTGCCTGCAATGATCTTGGCATCATCGAACGGATGGATAAAGGCCATGCCGCTGCGGCTGCTCTCAGCAATGGCTTCCGCATACGCATCATCGAATGTATCGCCAGTTAATACGACCTCGACATAATTGCCGCCGAAGAAGGACACCTGTGTAACCTTCTGACGCGGCGTTGTGCTTGGCATATAGATTTTGCCCATAATGCCGAGGGCTTGGCAGGAGTAAGCCACGCCTTGTGCGTGATTGCCTGCGCTCGCGCATACGACGCCTGCAGCTAATCGTTCTGGCGGAAGAGAGCGGAGCGAATGATAAGCACCGCGTATTTTGAATGAACGGACAATCTGTAGATCCTCGCGCTTGAGGAGCACGTTGCAGCCATAACGCTCCGACAGCACTCGGTTATATTGCAGCGGTGTTCGTGTAATAACATCCTTCAAATGCATTTGGGCATGAACAATGTCTTCAAGCCCGATTTTGGGCATGTGCAGCGAGTGGTACTCCATAAGCAATCACCTCTTTTTATATGGTTTCAATTAAGAATCAACCCACAACATCAATGTCCTATTATAGCATTATAAGAGTGAATTGGTAGATGATAAAGCTGGTATGGTCGATGCCCTTAAGCGAACAGGGTAGGCTTCTCGCAATTCAGTAACAAGTTGGAGCAAGATGATGTCAATTCATTTAGGATGATTATTAATGAGAATTCTGCTAGTAGAAGACGATAAGACGATTGCCTCTGGACTTGAATATTCGCTGCAGCAGGAGCAGTATGACACCATACTGTGCCATGATGTGGAGTCTGCGAAGAAGGTGCTTGAGAAGGAGTTGAATCAATTCGCTCTGTGCCTGTTTGATCTGAATCTTCCGGATGGCAGCGGCTATGAGCTATGCCGAATCGTGAAGGAGAACAGCGATATTCCTGTACTATTCCTAACCGCGATTGATGATGAGGTCAACGTCGTGATGGGACTGGATATGGGGGCTGATGATTATATAACGAAGCCTTTCCGCATACGTGAATTGCTCTCGCGGATCAAGTCTGTGCTGCGGAGATATTCGAAGCAGGTGCCTAACAAAGCGATGATTGAGCTGGATAATATTCGTATCCATACGCTTGAAGGCAAGGTCTATAAAGGGAATGAGGAGATTCCGGTTACGGCGCTGGAGTATCGCTTATTGCTTATTTTTGCGAGCCATATTGGTCAGATTCTATCCCGTAATCAGCTGCTTGAGCAAATATGGGATTTGGCAGGCGACTTTGTGAATGACAATACGCTAACCGTCTATATCAAGAGGCTGAGGGACAAGCTGGAGGACAACCCGCAGAACCCGACTCTTATTAGAACGGTGCGAGGCTTAGGCTACAAGGTGGGTGATTAGATGCTGCGCAATCGCGAGATCCGAATCATCCTCCTTATCATGTGCGCCATTAGTCTCGTGGCGATAGCTGCTGCCGCTCTCGTATCACCTGCCTCTGCTCTAATAGTAGGCATTGCCTCAGCACTGCTCATGGGATGCAGCCTCATATTCACAAGATGGCGCTATCAGGAATTAGAGAAGCTGTCTCGTTATTTGCGGCAGATTAGCAGCGGGGATTATTCGCTTGATGTGCGGGATAATGAAGAGGGCGAGCTTAGCATCCTCAAGAATGATATATATAAAATGACGCTGATGCTGTCCGAGAACAGCCTGATGCTGCAGCAGGATAAAATCCAGCTCACCGATGCGATCTCCGATATATCCCACCAGCTCAAAACCCCGCTAACCTCCATGATGATGATGGCAGATTTACTAAGCGATGCCGAGCTGCCTATCGTGAGGAGAATGGAATTCACCCGCAATATTCGAATCCAGCTGGAGAGAATCGAATGGCTGGTATCATCACTCTTAAAGCTGTCGAAGATTGACGCAGGCACGGTTGCCTTCCGGAAGGAGCTGATCGATGTGGACAAGCTGATCCGCAAAGCATTAGAGCCCGTTCTTATTCCGATCGATATCAAAGCGCAGACGGTCACAATCAATAAGGAAGGCAGTGTCTCCTTGGTTGGTGATCTGAATTGGACTGCCGAAGCGCTCATTAACATTCTGAAAAATAGCGTGGAGCACACGGAGGAAGGCGGGAGCATCGACATTACCGTCTCGGACAATCCGCTGTTTGCTGAAATAATCATTGCGGATAATGGGAAAGGGATTGCGAAGGAAGACCTTCCGTATATTTTCAACCGATTCTATAAAGGGAAGCAAGCGGGAGAGGGAAGCATCGGCATTGGACTTGCGATGGCTCATAGCATTATAACGAGCCAGAATGGCGATATTGTTGTGAATAGCAGGCAGGGCGAGGGAACCCAGTTCCGCATCAAGTTCTATAAGCAGATTATAGGAGACTTAAGTCTTCTTCCCAGCGCGAATAAACAATCGGCTGAGCAATAGAAACGTCAAGTAAAATGTACCCGCATTGATCCATACAGAATAGAGGACCAGCAGCTTCTCGTCATCCTCCATGATGTCAGAGAGGCTTACTCCTGTGAACCTCATATATACGATAACAAGCGCAGCCCCAGCGATCATGTGCAGCAGAAGCTTTATGACTATTGCGGCTCCGGTATTGTTGGTCATAAGCCTCTGAATGACGATGGAGACGGGGATGCCGACAACAGCAGTCCCGATAGAGCTGAATATGGCTGCATAGCAGAAGGCTAGTAGTGATCCTTCCAGAAAAATCGCGGTTATGAGGATTGAGCTAACGGATGAGGATACATAGATATTGATTACGAGCAGCCATATTGTCGTAAAAGTCAGCTTCATAAGCCCACCCTCTTCAAGTTATTGATAGCTTAACCCTACTGTACCTCATTCCCTTCAGGCGCCATAGTTCTAACTTTCATAGAACCCTCTCGGTAATCGCTTCGCAGTTATATGCTTAAGTGACTAAATTGTCATTCTAGAGTCACTTGAGAGTCACGTTGGACAGATATACTTGAAACCATCATCTTAATGGAGGTTTTTACTATGGATATTTTGACAATAGAACATCTGTCTAAAACGTATGGAAAAGGCGAGACGGCAGTAAAGGCGCTTGATGATGTTTCTTTTTCGGTGAAAAAAGGAGAATTCGTCGCGATTATCGGCCCATCCGGCTCTGGCAAATCTACACTCCTGCATATGCTTGGCGGCGTGGATCGGCCATCAGAGGGCAAGGTGCTGATCGATAACACGGACATTTATAAGCTGAATGAAACACAGCTCGCGATATTCCGGCGCAGACAAATCGGTCTTATCTATCAGTTCTATAACCTGATTCCGGTGCTGACGGTCGAGGAGAACATCACACTGCCGATGCTGCTGGACGAGCATAAGGTCGATAAGAAGCAGCTGGGTGATATCGTGCGCATCTTGAATCTGGAGAACCGACTGGGCCACCTGCCTAACCAGCTCTCGGGCGGACAGCAGCAGAGGGTGTCCATCGGCAGGGCGCTCATCAGCAATCCAGCTATTATGCTCGCGGATGAGCCGACCGGCAATCTGGACAGCAAGAACAGCAATGAAATCATCGGTCTGCTCAAAATGTTCAATCGCTCCTTCAATCAGACGCTGATCGTCATCACCCATGATGAACGAATTGCGCTGCAAGCGGATCGCGTCATTGCTATCGAAGATGGAAGAATAGCTCGAAACGAGGTCATTCGTCCATGAACATCGTCAATAAGCTCACCATCAGGCATCTGAAGCAAAATAAAAGAAGAACACTGGTCACGATTATTGGTGTTATTATCTCAGTCGCTATGATAACCGCGGTTGCAACTCTGGGCGTATCCTTCTTGAATTTGATGATTAAGCAGAGCATTGCAACGGAGGGGGAGTGGCATGTTCTCTACAAGGGTGTGGATAAGAAGCAGCTGGAAGCGATTCAGCGTGATGATGCCGCGAAGACAGTGGTCATCACCAAAGATGTCGGCTACGCCCCCTTGGCAGGTGGACAAAACGCAAGCAAGCCTTATTTATTTATTAAGGCCTACAATGCTCAGGGTCTTGAGCAATTCCCGATCACATTAAGTGAGGGCCGTCTCCCGCAATCCGCTCAGGAAGTCGTCATCTCGGAGGCCATTGCTGACAATGCGAAAGTAGCGTACAAGGTGGGAGAGGTCCTTTCCCTTGAAGTAGGCAAGCGGCTTGTGAGTTACGAAGATGGTCTAGTAGAGGAGCTGGACCAGACATCCAGCTTACGATGGGTGGATGATAAGGTTACTGAGTACCTCGAGGCTGCGACGAATGAACAGTATACGATTGTAGGTGTCATTAAACGCCCGAGCTGGGAGCCTGCATGGGCGCCAGGCTATACCATTCTCACGTATATCGATGAGTCGGGGCTTGCTGCCACTGATACCGTTGATGCTGCGGTTGTATTGAACCAAATTTCGAGATCTTTGTATGAGCATGCAGAGCAATTAGCCGAGACAAATCAAATACAGAGCTTCTATTTCAATAACGGGCTGCTGCGTTATTATGGCGTGACCAATGACGATGGACTGCAGAAACTATTGTACTCCATGTCGGCGATTGTCATGGGGGTCATTATCGTCGGCTCCGTTTCTCTAATCTATAATGCATTTGCAATTTCGGTCTCGGAGCGCTCCAGGCATCTGGGTATGCTCTCTAGTGTAGGGGCTACGAGAAGACAGAAGAGGAATTCCGTATTCTTCGAAGGCTTCCTCATCGGTTTGATTAGTATCCCAATCGGCATCCTATGCGGTCTTGCAGGTATTGGCATCACCTTCTGGAGCATTAATTCGATCCTGACGGGGGCGCTCGGAATTACGGAGAGGCTGACGTTAATCGTGACGCCATACTCGCTGTTGGTCGCCTGTGGGATATCCATCTTAACGATCTTTATCTCTACCTACATTCCTGCGAAGAGGGCATCCAAAGTCTCGGCTATTGATGCGATAAGGCAGACAACGGATGTGAAGCTTACAGGGAAATCAGTCCGAACATCGAAGCTCATTCGCCGAATATTCGGCATGGAAGCAGAGATTGGCTTGAAGAATTTGAAGCGGAACAAACGCAGATACCAAGCAACGGTATTCTCGCTCATCATTAGCATTATTCTGTTTCTAGCGGTGTCATCATTTACTTCGAATCTGACGCGTTCACTGAAGCTGTCGCAGGATGGCGTGAATTTTGATATTCAAATCTCAACGAGCAATGGAAAAGCAATGACGGAGAAGCAGGAAAGATTGATGCAGTCGGTTGCAGGCCTTAATGATGTCACGGAATCGGTTAGAGTTCATCAATTAAGTCTGAGTGCTTGGATTGAAGAAGCAGAGATTGCGGATGAATTGAAAGAGACCATGGACAGCAGCATCCTTAAGGATGGCAAATATCCTTATTATATTAATCTGATCGGACTAGAAGATGATTATCTGCGGGCATTTGCAGCGAAGGTCGGTGCGGATTACAATAAACTAATAGATGCAGACCACTTGTCGGCTATTGTGGTAGACACCATCTCTTATGAGAATATAGAGGCTAAGAAATATGTGGAGACGAAGTCGATTCACGCGAAGGTCGGTCAAAGCGTGGACTTAACCTATGTCGATCCGGATACTAACGCAGAACAGGCTGTCAACAAAGTGGAAATCGCGGCATTGACGGATCAAGTTCCGATGGGCATTCTAACAGCAGGGGTCGGGGGCCTTGATGTGATCGTCTCCGAGCAAATCATGACAGAGATCATCGGCGATACGAAGATTGATCCCTATTCGGAAAGGGATTTTCTCTATCTCAAAAGCGCTGATCCTATGGCCACGCAGCAGCAGATTGAGGAAATGAAAGAAAGCGGTCTGTATGTCTATAATGTGTACCTGGGCAGACAGCAGGAAGAACAAATGATATTGCTGATGTCGGTATTCACGTATGGCTTCATCGCTTTAATTACAGCGATCTCTATAGCGAATATTTTCAATACGATCTCTACCAGCATCATGCTTCGCAAGCGAGAATTCGCTATGCTAAGGTCCGTGGGAATGACGCCGAAGGGCTTTAATAAAATGATCAATTATGAGAGCATCTTCTATGGGGTCAAGTCCTTGCTCTACGGGCTTCCAATCAGCGTTGTGGTGATGTATTTGATCCACAGATCAGTGATGAACAGCTTCACCTATGGCTTCAGTCTGCCATGGACTAGCATCTTTTATGTGATTGTAGCCGTATTCCTAATTGTAGGCTCGGCCATGCTCTATTCGAGCTCGAAGGTGAAGAAAGAGAATATTATTGATGCCTTGAAGCAAGAGAGCATATAGGCGGCGGAGCTCTGTGTGATGGCCATGCCGGAGATGAAGCTGTGGATGATGATGTGAGGCATGCTGAAATAGCTATATGAAAGGGGAGATTGAATGCGCAGATGGATAAGAAGACTGAGTATAGCAGTCGCTTTGCTAATTGTGCTTCTCTTAGGGGGAGGCTGGTGGTTCCTATCGTATATTGCACCCCAGCAGACGCTCGATTTAACCTATGAGTCTATAGATATTCAAGCGAAAGCTCTCGACATGGTGAAGCGGCTGAAGCCAGAGCTGGTTATTACAGAGGAGGATGTCGATAATCTGGTTAAGATGCAGCTGCAAGAAGGAGCTGCCGATCCTGTTCTGCCTCCGAATGTGGAGCTGGACGGCGCGAGGATCGAGCTGAACGGCGATCAGCTGCTAGCATATTTGAACATCACTTACTATAACAGGATTCCGGCAGAGCTGCTGGTGACCTATCAGCTGTCCTGGCAGGCGCCCAATATAGCGGTGGAGCCGGTAGCTGTGGATCTGAGAGGCATTAACCTTCCTGTAGATAGTCTGGATCGAATCGTTATCCCGCTGGATGTAACCGTACAGAACCTTGTCTCGGTCGGTGATGTGCGGTTCGAGGAGGATCAGATTGTCGTGAAGCTGCAATTGCAATTGCAGCTGTAGCACGAAGATAGCATGCCTGCCAGTTAGGGCAGGTGTGTGAATCAAGCTGTCCCTGAAGTCATCGTTGATGACGGGGGACAGCTTTTTCATGTTCAGCGTCAACTGAGGGGTAGAGGTCATCGTACTGGTAAGCTGGTAAGGGCAATAGAACCATTGACATTCGTGTTGAGAATGTTTATCATAATTACGAAAGTGATAATCATTATCAAATTGTACAGATCAAATAGGAACTACGCTATAGATGATAACAACTAGATAGGCCAAGTACATGTGATGGAGCTGGTTCAAACGATGAAAGAGAGTTCATTTAACAAAAAAGAGAGCCAGCCGGAGCAAAGCGGAGCGGATGCTCAGGATTTGGGTCAGATGCCGTGGAACTGGATGCTGTTCCCGTTCTCCTCAGTGAAGGCAGGACCGGATTCCTTGTTCGCTGCATCAGTAGGCTACGGTGTATATGAGATTAGTCAGGATGGACAATGGGAGAAGCTCGCTGATGGGCTGCCCGATCATGTGAGCGTGAATCGTCTGCAGCTGCAAGAGGATATGCTGCTTGCTTGTACAAACGAAGGACTGTTCCAATTCGAAGGTGATGAGTGGAAGAATACAGGGCTGGCTTATCCCTGTTATCAGTACCGGATGTTAGGCGATGTCGGCTATGCAGCTACAGATTATGGCTTGTGGTCGCAGACCGGGGGCAGATGGGAGAAATCTGCATGCTCGGATAAACGGGTATATGACTTCATGAACCTGCCGCAATACCTGATTGTTGGGCATGAGAGCGGCATCTCCATGTATGACCGGTTTACGGATGATTGGGCTGAATTCGAGTTGAATCGTGCTGTAACCAGCCTCGCGATATACAAAGGCCATTTGCTCGGAGCCAGTGACAAAGGGGAGCTGATGGTTGGAGATAAGCAAGGGCGATTCGACCGCATTCGCTTCGGCAATCATTTTATTTTTTCCCTCGTGACGAAGGGCTCTTCTGTATTCGTCTGTACGGATCACGGTTTGTTCCGCATGACGTACATAAGGGAGCAGATCGTACTCCTATCGGTGAAGCCCGGCATTCCAGTAACCGATATGGATATGGATGTGGACGGCGGCAATCTGCATGTGGCAACGATATTCCAAGGCATTCAATCAATAGAAATTTAAATTAATAAATAGAGCTACAGGAGGAATCATGTTGACTAAAGTGATCGTGGTGTATGCAAGCATGACAGGGAATACGGAGGAAATGGCTGAAGCGATTGCGGACGGTGTGAAGCAAGCAGGCGTCGAGGTCGTCTATAAGGAGGCTTTTGATGCTAAGGCATCCGAGCTGCTGCTGTATGACGCGATTATCGTAGGTGCATACACCTGGGGTGACGGAGAGCTCCCAGATGAAATCCTTGATTTCTATGAAGAGTTAGATGAGATTGACTTGAGTGGCAAAAAAGCGGCTGTATTCGGTTCTGGAGACAGCTCGTATCCGATCTTCTGCGGGGCGGTCGATACAGTCGAAGCGAAGCTGAAGGAGCTTGGAGCTGAGCTTGTCGCTGAGAGCCTGAAGGTGGAATACAATCCGTCGGATGCGGAGAAAGAGCAGTGCAGAGAGCTGGGGCGGCAGGTAGCGGGTCTAGTAGCGGTCGCAGGCTAGACGTCGGATGCGAAGAAAGAGCAGTGTAGAGAGCTGGGACGGCAGGTAGTGGATTTAGTAGCGGTCGCAGGCTAGCCGTCGGATGCGAAGAAAGAGCAGTGTAGATAGCTAAGACGGCAGGTAGCGGATCTAGTAGCAGTCGCAGGCTAGCTGTCGGATGCGAAGAAAGAGCAGTGTAGAGAGCTGGGGCGGCAGGTAGCGGGTCTAGTAGCGGTCGCAAGCTAGCATATTGGAGTAAATGAGGTGACCGGTTCTATGGAGCACAGTTCAGCAGCACATGTCAAAATCATCGAAGACTATAAGCTCGAAGAGCTGCTGAGATGTCCTTACCGATTCATTAAGCGGCAGTCTGGGAGAAGACAGCTTGGTGAAGTGAACTGGAGACAGCTGGTCCAGTATACCGTCAGCCATGTAATTAATGATTTCTACCGTATGCCGCTTGAGGGTCGTACGGCGGAGACAGTGGCTAAGCTGGCAGAGCGCTGGTGGACGACCCAGACGCATAAGTTCGAGAATGCTGCGTATTACTGGGAAGTGAAGCATCAGGTGTCGAAGCAGCTGGTCACGTTCTTGACGGGTGGAGGTACGGAGGAGCAGCTGGATAGCTCCGGGCAGCCGATCATTCAATTCGAGCAGCACCGCACGTATGTCAAAGAGCTTCATACGGAGCTTACTCAGATTTTTCAGATCGTTGTAGAGGATGCTAAGGGCTCCTACGGTGATTATAAGGTACTCAAATTCGTCATCGACGAGGATGATGATGTCATTCAGACGTTCCAGCATATGACCGCCGTATTCTGTGAGAATGCCTTCGGCAGATTGCCAACAAGCATCGATGTGCTGTCTGTGCTGACTGGCAAGTGCCATACGTTCCGGCCAAGCAAAGAAACGATGCCGCAATCGGTCGACTTCATGCGTCTTGTGCAAAGCTTCCTCCCGGAAGCGGATCGTCTGCGCAAGAACCGCAACGCTGCGGAATGCCGAGCTTGCCCGCTGCGCAGGGAATGCTTCGCTGCTTCTGCTGAGCTGGAGCTCAGTGCGAAGACCGCTGTAGCGAATGGAGTTATGTAAGGAAGCGGATAGAAGCAGGATACGATTGTAATAGAGAAGCGCGAAGGATAGGAAGAGAGAAACACGAGAGAAGAACGACGAGATCGAGAGAAGTACGATAGAAGTATGAGAGAAGTACGAGAAAAGTACGAGAGAAGCTAAAGAGAAGAACGATAGAGATGAAAGATAGAGAAGAGCCTTCAAGTCCACTGTGAAGTGGGTTTGGAGGTTTTTTGGCCTTATGCTGCGTTCCTCATATTCCGTAGGTATATCAGCTATGCTCCTCCGTCGTCTTCTGTTATATTCCAGTATGCAGATTGCATTCTATACAGCCTAAAGTGTCGATTGAGTGCTAGCTGAGGTGATAGGTTGTATTCCGTACAGTAGAATGAACCATTTTATGCTCATATAGTAGAAAAAGGCTGATTTGATTGTATGAAATGCAGTGTAGCTTCGTTTACTGGTGTGCAGGCATATTTGGTTGTATGAAATACAAGGTAAAGTGCAGCGATACGAAAATGATCACTGGAAAGATGTCAGTGAATATCAGAGGTGTGTAGAGCGCTTGAATGACCAAGCGCTCCTCCACAAAACTTAACGATGATCGTTTCTTTTGTGCTTCTTACCGATAATAAGAACTTTTTGACCAGGTTTAACAAAAATAACAGTAACTTTCTTCTTCGCATTTCCGAATCCCATTCCAACCATCTCCTTTCCTTTGAGTAATCTAATGTATTCATAGATTAATAAATTTGAATGGGTATTTAATAGTTCGGAGAAAATTAGGCATTCCATTCTACTATTGAAGCAGCGAGCTCTATTGTTCATGCCGGAGAGGCCGTGAATGACCCGCAGGGAGCGGTATTGCAGGATAATCCATCCATTAACATCCAGAATAAGGAGCTTTCTCGTCAATATATGAATATAGCGTCGAAGTTTGTAGACAAATGGTAGTGAGTTTTGTAACATTGCAAATAGATTTGCGAGATGCTGCAACTTATTTGAAGCCATTTTTGCATACATACACACAGGACATAAGGAGAGATTATTGTGCCAGAGGAATTGCTGCTAACCTTTCGGTCGCCGCCGCTGCCGTTTTTCATAGAGTCTAATAGAAGGACATATAAAGTCGGAGAAGAGCATCCAAGCCGTACGAACCTGGGGGTATTCGACCTATTATTCGTACAGGAGGGTGCGCTGTATATCGGAGAGGGGGATCATAAGTATACGTTGAATCCAGGTGATGTGCTCATTCTACGCCCAGACAGCTATCACTATTCGGTTCAGCCCTGCCAAGAAGAGACTGTGTTTGACTGGGTGCATTTTCAGACAGTGGGTGCATGGGAAGAAACCGAGGGCAGCCTAGCCGGCTCCTTGCGAGGCGATTATTATACTTATGCTATTCGACTCCCGAAAAAAATCAATCTGTCTTTCCCTGATGAGGCGAAGCAGATCTTTGCTCAATTGCATGAAGCGGCCCGGAGCTCCTCGCATGGTGCCTTCTGGGAACGGCAGCAGCGGTTCCTGCACTTGCTGCAAATGCTCGATGAGGGCTGGCGGTCCGATGCTGCAAGAGCGGGTGTGTCAGTCGCGGAGCGTGCGGCAGCTTATTTGATGATGAATTACCGCAGCACCATTACGAATACGATGCTCAGCGATGCGCTGCAGCTGCATACGAACTACATTACACGCTGTATGACTGAGGTGTTCGACTGCACACCACAGCAGTATCTCCTGTACTATCGGTTGGATCAGGCGAAGCTGCTGCTCATCAAGACGGACTGGACAATTGCAAGGGTAGCTGAAGAGACGGGCTTCCGCCAGACGCCTCACTTCTCGCGGCTTTTTGCTGCGCAGACGGGTTTCCCGCCGCTTAAGTTCCGCAAGAGGTTCACCAATTAACTGAACAACCCGCGCATAAATATCCTCCTTACATGCAAATACTTGGTAAAAGGAGGCGGGTTATTCATGATAGAACGGTTTTCCATAACGGCGGATGTCGGTGATATGGTCGAGGCTTTTCAAGTACAGAAGCTCATCCATTGCTCTACGAATCGATTCAATGTTGCACCAACCCAGACGGTATCCATCGTTATGAACGATAGATGGGGAGAGCGGTCGATGTATGATGCACGGTGGGGCTTGTTCCCATTCTGGGCCAAGGATTCGGTGAATGCGGATTATGCGGCTCTGCCGGAAAAGAAGTTTTTTGAACGGATGCTGCGCAGACAGCGCTGTATTGTTCCTATAAGCGGATTCTTCGGCTGGCAGAATGTAGAGAAGGAAAGAGACCCGCGTGCGATGCATATCGTTGTAACGAACCAGCGCTTGCTCGGCATTGCCGGATTCTATGATGTATGGAAAAATTACAGCGGCAAAGAAGTGCGTGCCTTCACGATCATTACCGCGCCCTCCTCAGGCACGATGTCGCAATGGCAGCCGCGCGTCCCCATCATTATGGATGAGGATGGGATGGAGGATTGGCTCAATCCACGCATTAATGACTTCCGCTCCTTGCGCAAGCATCTAGAGCCGATGGATTCCTATCGCATGCGGGCTTATCCGGTGACGAATGCAGTCGGCGATGAAGCTTATGAGTCGCCAGACTGCATTCGGGAGATAAGGCCGGATTTCGCTTAGCAGCATATAACGGAAGTACCCCGCACAGATGCTGTGCGGGGTACAGTTGTCAGATTCGCTTGTTGGGAGCCGGGTGTGAGTGAAGGCTTGTAATGGTCGTAATGGTCGTATGGAATCGCTTGTGAGTTAGATTCGCAAGAATAGTTGAATGATCGTCGATGGTTAAGCCTATCGACGTGTAATGAAGCGGCTGTTAAGGTCTTTAATCGTTAACGATAGAAGTTGTTGCTGCCATTCACGATTGAGGACATTAAGCTCCCGGTGAAGCAAGCGTCCGCTGAAGCTCAGCGGTTAATAATGGCACGACCTCGAATAAGTCCCCGACGATTCCATAGTCAGCGATGCTGAAGATGGGGGCGTCGGGGTCTTTGTTAATGGCGACGATGACGCGGGATTGGCTCATGCCAGCGAGATGCTGAATGGCGCCGCTGATGCCGCAGGCGATATAGAGCTGCGGCGTGACGACCTTGCCGGTCTGCCCGATCTGGAGGGCATAGCCGCAATAGCCGGCGTCGCATGCGCCGCGGGAGGCACCGACCGCGCCGCCAAGGACGCCGGCCAGCGCTTGCAGCGGCTCGAAGCCGGCTGCGCTGCGCACGCCTCTGCCGCCGGAGACGACTACGTCGGCCTCGGCGAGATCAAGCTGGCCGCCGGCGCGGCGAACGAGTGAGCGCACGGCGGTGTAGAGCTGCGGCACCGTGAAGGGCAGCGCCTGCACGGTGCCTGGCTGCCGGGCGGCGGCGTCAGCTACCTCCGCCGGAGGCAGGTTGTTCGGGCGCACAGTGACGACCCACGGGTGCCCCGGGGTGAAGCTGCGCCGCTCGAACGCCTTGCCGGCGAAGAGCGGGCGGGTGAATACGGCCCCGCCGTCAGCAGCGGGGGCGATTGCGATGACGTCGGCGATATGGCCGGCGCCATAGGCTGCAGCAAGGTGCGGGGCAATGTCGCGCCCTGTTGCGGTATGGCCGAGCAGCAGCGCATCCGGCTGCACGGCATCCATCGCTGCGCTGATGGCGGCGATGTGCGCCTCGGGCGCATAGGCGCGAAGGGCCGGATCGTCGGCGATGTGCACGACGTCCGCGCCCCGCGCGGTTAGCGCGGCTGCTTCATCGGCCGCGCCGCCGTGGCAGGCGAGGACGGCGTGAACCGTGCCGTCTTCGCCTGCGAGCTGGCGCGCAGCGCCAAGCGCTTCCAGCGCTACACGCCTTAGGCTGCCGCCTTGGCACTCCGCGAACACGAGTATCGTTCTTGCCATTATCGTTCATCCTCCTTCAGTGGAATTGGACTATCCATCAGTCAGCTTAGTCAGGAAGGTTAAGCTATTGCGGCAGAGTGGACTCCGCCTGGAACAGCCGCACGAGCTCGGTTGCCTGCTCGGCAGCTGTGCCTGCAAGGCGCTTGCCCGCGGCTCGCGGCGCAGGCGGGAACAGCTCTGTGCGCACCGTTCGCGCTTCCTCAGCAGCGCTCAACTCCTCAATCGCGATGCGCGTTAGCGGCTTGCGCTTCGCTTTCATAATGCCCGGCAGCGACGGGTAGCGCGGCTCGTTCAGTCCTTGCTGCGCTGTGATGAGCGCAGGCAGCGGAATGACGACCGTCTCGGTATCCCCCTCGACGTCACGCTCAACAATGGCATACCGCTCAGCGGTCTGCCCAGGCACGCTATCTGCCACTGCTGCCGCAGGTGCGATGTCAATCTTCACTGCCGCTGAAGCATGCGGCAGCGCGAGCCGCTGCGCCACTTGCAGCGCTACGCTGCCGGAGCCGCTGTCGACGGCGAACAGCCCCGCCAGCAGCAGATCTGGCGCGAGCGGCCGGATCACCTCGGCCAGCGCGGCGGCAACGACGTAGCTGTCGCCCTCCGGTATGCCGTCGCTGCTCAGCCGCAGTGCTTCATCCGCACCCATGGCGAGTGCGGTCCTTAGCGCTTCCTCTGAGCGATCGTTCCCGCAGGTTACGACGCGCACCTGTCCGCCATGCAGCTCACGTTGGCGGAGCGCTTCCTCTAGTGCATACTCATCGTATGGATTGATGATGAGCTTCACATCTGCATCGGATACGCCAGCAGGCGTGACGATTATTTTTTCCTCCGTGTCAAAGGTCTGCTTCAGAAGAACGACGATATTGAGCATTGCTCGGAGCGCCTCCTTGTGGCCTTGAGCATGCCAAGGCTATTGGTTGGTGAACTCGGCTTATCCACATGCCATCAGTGCTACGATATGAGCAAAAACAGTGAATTAGACCGCCTCATTAACCGCCCGTCAGGAGATGAAAGCGGCGGCATGTTCATGTAATTAGGCTCATATACTGGAGCACCGCGGATTTTTGTAAGCGCTTCAAAGCTTGTCCAATCGATTGCTGGAGGGAGGGCGAAGCGGATGTTGCTGGAATGGTTCACCGAGCATGGCGGAGCGCTTGTCAGGTGGCTGCTGTTCATAACGGTCACCCTGCTTGCTGCCGCTGCGTTCGCTGCCGTGGTGCTGCGGCGTATAGGCTACATCAGGCTGGGCAGGGCGGTCACCGGGCTAACACTATGGAGGCTCCCGCAGCGTAAGGTGAAGGACTCGTATACGTTCACTGGTCAAGTGCTAGGGCACAGCAAGCTGCTTCAAGACATCAGAAGCGGCATCATGCATCTTGTCTACTTCTATGGCTTCATTGCGCTTCAATTCGGTGCGGCTGATCTGATCTGGAAGAAGCTAAGCGGTCACCCGATTCCATTCCCATATTATAACGGCTTCGCATGGATGCAGGAGCTGACCGTCACGCTCGTCCTATTGGCTGTTCTGTACGGTACTTACCGACGCTACGGGGAAAAGCTGCTTAGGCTCAAAAGAGGCTGGAAGCCTTCGCTGGTGCTCTGGTTCATCGGGAGTCTGATGCTGACCGTGCTGCTCACGCTGGCATTCGAGAGATTGGCGCATGAGCATGAGGCAGCAACGTTATTATCCACGTCCACATCCACATCATCAGCGGCTGCGGCTGTGCATCTCGTATCTGATCAGTATGCGCCTGTTAGCGCCAGACTCGCCGATATGCTCGGCATGCTGGGTATCGGCAGCGGCAGTCCTATTGCGATAGCCGGGTATGAGCTGTTCTGGTGGCTGCACTTGCTCGTCCTGCTGTCATTCCTCATCTATGTGCCGCAGTCGAAGCACTTTCATCTGCTGACAGCTCCCCTGAATTTGTGGCTGCGGCGGAGTACACCGAGCGGCCGGCTCGTGCCGCTGGATCTGGAGGATGAGGAGACAGATACATTCGGCGCGGGGAAGGTCGAGCATTTTACGCAAAAGCAGCTTCTAGACCTGTATGCCTGCGTCGAATGCGGACGCTGCACGAATGTGTGCCCAGCCTCGAATACGGGGAAGCTGCTGTCGCCGATGCATCTGATCGTTAAGCTTCGTGACCATTTGACTGAGAAAGGCGCATCCATTACGTCGAAATCTCCTTGGATTCCGCAATCGCTTGGCGGCAGGGTGGCTGGTGCGCATGTGATGGGGGCGGCAATGCCTGTGTGGGAGGAAGGCTTCGAGGGCAGCATGACGACGATTGCTCCGACGATGGCAGCGCAGGCTCAGGCGTGGAGCGTACGCGCCGGGGCGAATGTGGAGGAGGTGGAATTGATCGGCGATGTGCTCACGGAGGAGGAGCTATGGGCCTGCACGACCTGCCGTAACTGCGAGGAGGTATGTCCAGTCGGCAATGAGCATGTGGACAAAATCATCGACATGCGCCGTAACCTCGTGCTCATGGAAGGGAAATTGCCGGTAGACGGGCAGCGTGCCCTGCAAAATATCGAACGTCAGAGCAATCCCTGGGGGTTGCCAAGAGCGGAGCGTGCCGCTTGGATTGAGGAATGTGAGAGCCGCACAGGTGTGAGAGTGAAGACGATGAAGGAGATGGCTGTGCAGGGCGAGGAGCCGGAGCTGCTGCTGTGGGCGGGCTCGATGGGCTCCTATGATGCGCGAAGCCGACAGGTTCTCTATGATGTGGTGCGGCTTCTCGATTATGCAGGGGTCTCATTCGCTACGCTTGGCCTTGAGGAGCGGAGCTCGGGCGACACGGCTCGCCGAATCGGCAATGAGCTGCTGTTCCAGGAGCTATGTCGCGACAATATTCAGACACTGAGCAAGTACGGTGTTACGAATGTGGTCACAGTCTGCCCGCATACGTATAACTCTTTTACGAATGAATATCCGGACTTTGGCCTACCTGAGCATATCATCGTCGAGCATCATACCGAGCTGCTGGCGAGGCTTCTGAAGGAGAGGCGTTTGCAGCCTGTGCATCCTCTGCGGGAGCGGGTTACCTTCCATGATTCCTGCTATTTGGGGCGATATAACGGTATTTATGAAGCGCCGCGCGATGTGTTGAGAGCTATACCTGGATTAGTGCTGGAGGAGATGACGCGCTCGCGGGAGAACGGCATGTGCTGCGGCGCAGGCGGCGGGCTGATGTGGATGGAGGAGCAGAGCGGAGTAAGGGTGAATCGTGCAAGAACGGCGCAGGCGCTGGAGGTTCAGCCGACCGTTATTGGTTCTGCATGCCCCTATTGCTTGACGATGATGGAGGATGGATTGAAGGCTCTGGAGTTAGGCAGCACAGTGGCGGCACGTGATGTGGCTGAGCTGCTGGCAGACAGTGTGTTCGGTCATGAGGCTTGAGGCTTGAGGCTCGGAGGTTGGTTGAGTGGAGCAGCTGGCAGATTGATTGTTGGTGAAAAAGGGGGTACTCGAATATGGCGAACAATCGTGCGGATACGGTGAGGCGCGCCGCTGTTATCGGCTCTGGTGTGATGGGGGCGGGTATTGCTGCGCATCTTGCGAATGCGGGCATCAACGTTCTGCTGCTGGACGTTGTCCCGCGGTCGCTGAATGCGGAGGAGGAGCGCCTTGGATGGACGCTCCAGCATCCACAGGTACGCAGCCGCTTGGCGCAGTCGGCAGTGAAGGCAATGGGCAAGGCGCAACCAGCACCATTGTATGATGCTGCTTTTGCCAAGCGCATTACAGCAGGCAATCTGGAGGATGATCTGGCGAGACTGGCAGATGTGGATTGGATCGTGGAGGCTGTCGTGGAGCGGCTTGATGTGAAGCGTGAGCTGCTGGAGCGAGTGGAATCCGTCTGGAAGCCGGGTACGCTTGTCAGTACGAATACGTCGGGTCTATCCGTGACGGAGATGGCAGAGGGACGGAGCGAGCCGTTCCGGCGGCATTTGGCTGCGACGCATTTCTTCAATCCGCCGAGATATATGAAGCTGGTGGAAGTCGTTCCGACACCGGATACCGATCCGGTCGTTGTAGCAAGGCTGACGGAGCTATGTGAGAAAAGGCTCGGCAAAGGCGTTGTCATCGCCAAAGACACGCCGAACTTCATCGCGAACCGAATCGGTACGTATGGCATGCTCGTTACGCTGGAGGAGACGCTGCGGCTTGGTCTTACGGTAGATGAGGCCGATGCGCTCACAGGGCCGGCAATGGGCAGGCCGCGCACAGCAACGTTCCGCATGCTCGATCTGGTTGGGCTGGACACCCTGCTCCACGTCGTAGACAACGTGAGGGAGAGAAGCGAGGAACCTGCAGAGCAAGCGGTATTCACAAGGCCGCTGCTGCTGGAGCAGCTGGTCGCTTCGGGACGGCTTGGGGAGAAGTCGGGCGGGGGCTTTTATCGCAAGGTGAAGAATGCGAAGGGAGCAAGCGAGATTGAATCGCTGGATCTGCAGACGTTGGATTATGTGCCGAAGCAGCGTATAAGCGGGGCGGTCATTGATGCGGCGAAGTCAGCCAAAGGCGCAGCAGCGAAGGTGAAGGCATTGCTGGGAGGTGTCGGCAGCGGATCTAGTGACCGTTATTCCTTGTTCGCGTGGCAGACGATCAAGCGGACTTTGCTCTATACAGCAGGTCAGCTTGGGCATATCGCAGACTCCATTACAGATATAGACCGCGCGATGAAATGGGGCTTCAATTGGGAGCTTGGCCCTTTCGAGCTGTGGGATGCAATCGGGCTTAAGCAGTCTGTTGAGAGGATGAGTGCGGAAGGCGATCAGGTGCCGGGATGGGTGCAGGAGTGGCTCGCACAGGGGAATAGCAGCTTCTACGGGAATGTCGAGGGCAAGCGTGTCTACTTCTCGAATGGCGCTTTTGCGCCTGAGGAGCAGGCCGCTGATGAGATTTCTTTGGCCTCGTTAAAAGCTTCCGGAGCGCTGGTGCAGCGCACCTCCGGCGCAAGCTTAATCGATCTTGGCGACGATGTCGTCTGCCTTGAATTTCATTCGCCTAATAATGCCATAGGCGGCGATATTCTTACGGCCATACGGAGCGCTGCCGAGGAGGTCAGCCGGAATTGGCGGGGCCTTGTCATCGCGAATGAGGGGCGCAACTTCTGCGTCGGGGCGAATCTGCTGCTGCTCTTAATGGAGGCTCAGAACGGGGAATGGGATGAGGTCGAGGACATTATCCGCCTCTTTCAATCGAGCATGCTCCAGCTCAAAAAACTCGATCGTCCCGTTGTAGCCGCACCTCATCGGATGACACTCGGCGGCGGCGTTGAGGCATGCTTGCCTGCCGATCTCATTATTTACTCGCCGGAGACGTATTACGGCTTAGTCGAGACAGGCGTCGGCCTGATCCCAGCCGGGGGCGGGCTGAAGGAAGCGGCGATGATGGCCGCTGAGCGTGCGGCTGTCGGCGGCGGGGAGCTGCAGCCGCAGCTGAGCGCGCTGTTCGAGACGATCGCGCTGGCGCGCACGTCTACGAGCGGCTTCGATGTCGCTCGGCTAGGGCTGAAGCGCCCGCAGGACCGCGTCATTATGCGGCAGGATGCACGCATATCCGAAGCGAAGCTGGCGGTGCTTGAGCTGGATCGGGCGGGCTATACGCTGCCGCCCGAAGGCCGCGTCCGCGTTGCGGGACGCGAGGGCAGAGCCGTGCTGCGCATGGGCGTGCACAGCATGCGCCTGAGCGGTCAGATCAGCGAGCATGACGCCTTAATTGGCGGCAAGCTGGCGCATGTGTTGGCTGGCGGCGATGTGGCGCCCGGCGCAGAGGTGAGCGAGCAGTATTTGCTCGATCTGGAATGCGAAGCGTTCCTCAGCCTATGCGGCGAACGCAAGACGCAGGATCGCATGAGTCACATGCTCTCCACAGGCAAGCCGCTGCGCAATTGATGCGCTGCAGCACATCAATTGCGCGCCTGCCTGTCTGCCCGCCTGCTGAGGCAGGTGCGCGTGGGGCGCAGTTCCGTGCTTTGTTGTGCTTAAGCTTCTGGTATGCACGCTGAACGACCAATAGCGAAAGGAATTTCGCTATAGGTGAAGCTAGATTCCTTAATTGGCGCAACCATCGGGAAAAAGGGAAGACAGCGCAATGAATTTCGCAATTGGTGAACCCAGTTTCGCTATTAGAGAAAATAGGTTCACTATTGCCATCCCAAAGCCCACCCGCATCCGAATTAAGGAAACTACGTTCCTCAACTAGGAAAATCGTTTCGCTAAAGCCAGGTTCAGCGTAGAAATTCATTCGACACACGTAGTGTTAAGCACCAGAGTAACTATCATCCGATCACAAGTACCGCGCCGCACCAGAGTAACATTCATCCGATCACAAGTACCGCGCCGCACCAGAGTAACCATCATCCGATCCTAAGTAGCGCGCCGCACCAGAGTAACCATCACCCGATCACATGTAGCGCGCCGCACCAGTAGCTACTTTAGCAGCGTGCTTAAGCTTCTGGTATGCACGCTGAACGACCTATAGCGAAAGGAATTTCGCTATAGGTGAAGCTAGATTCCTTAATTGGCGCAACCATCGGGAAAAAGGGAGGACAGCGCAATGAAGTTCGCAATTGGTGAACCCAGTTTCGCTATTAGAGAAAATAGGTTCACTATTGCCATCCCAAAGCCCACCCGCATCCGAATTAAGGAAACTACGTTCCTCAACTAGGAAAATCGTTTCGCTAAAGCCAGGTTCAGCGTAGAAATTCATTCGACACACGTAGTGTTAAGCACCAGAGTAACTATCATCCGCTCGCAAGTACCGCGCCGCACCAGAGTAACATCATCCGATCCCAAGTAGCGCACCGCACCAGAGTAACTATCATCCGCTCGCAAGTACCGCGCCGCACCAGAGTAACATTCATCCGATTGCAAGTAACGCGCCGCACCAGAGTAACTATCATCCGCTCGCAAGTACCGCGCCGCACCAGAGTAACATCATCCGATCCCAAGTAGCGCACCGCACCAGAGTAACCATCACCCGATCACAAGTACCGCGCCGCACCAGTAGCTACTTTAGCAGCGTGCTTAAGCTTCTGGTAAGCACGCTGAACGACCAATAGCGAAAGGGATTTCGCTGTTGGTGAAGCTAATTTCCTTAATTGGCGCAACCATCGGGAAAAAGGGAGGACAGCGCAATGAAGTTCGCAATTGGTGACCCCAGTTTCGCTATTAGAGAAAATAGGTTCACTATTTCCATTCCCAAGTCCATCCGCATCCGAATTAAGGAAACTACGTTCCTCAACTAGGAAAATCGTTTCGCTAAAGCCAGGTTCAGCTTAGAAATTCATTCAACACACGTAGTGTTAAGCACCAGAGTAACTATCATCCGATCACATGTACCATGCCGCACCAGAGTAACTATCATCCGATCACAAGTATCGCACCGCACCAGAGTAACTATCATCCGATCCAAGTACCGCGCCGCACCAGAGTAACATCCACTCGATCGCAAGTATCGCGCCGCACCAGTAGCTACTCTACTTGATCTACCTCACTGCTACGCACAACATGCACACAGTACATGCTCCACATAGCATACGCACCACATACCACATGCACCAAACCACATACGCATCAGAACAAGGAGGGGAATGCAATGGTCAATCGGTTCACTGAGAGTGACTGCGATGCGGTCATCGTATCTGCGGTTAGGACGGCGGTGGGTAAGGCGAAGAAGGGCAGTCTGGCGGAGACACGGGCAGAGGATCTGGGACGGGCTGTGCTGCATGGGGCAATGGAACGGGCTCCGGGACTCCAAGCCGCTGATGTTGAGGATGTCATTGTTGGCTGTGCCATGCCGGAGGGAGAGCAAGGACTGAATATGGCGCGGGTTATTGCACTGTATGCGGGCTTCCCGGTTACGACCCCTGCGGTAACCGTGAACCGCTTCTGCGCCTCCGGACTGCAGGCTATAGCCTACGCTGCGGAGCGTATCCGTCTAGGCGAGGCGGATATCATTGCCGCCGCCGGCGTAGAGAGCATGAGTCATGTGCCGATGACTGGCTTCAAGCTCTCCCCGCATCCCGGCATTGTGGACACAATGCCGGAGGTATACATGGGCATGGGACACACCGCGGAGGAGGTAGCGCGGCGCTACAATGTAACGCGTGCGGCGCAGGATGCTTGGTCTGCCGATAGTCATCGCAAAGCGGCCGAGGCCATAAGCGCAGGCCGCTTCGCGGATGAGATCGTGCCGATCACTGCAACTCGCTCGGGTGTGAATGATGCCGGCAGGCCGTGGGAGAAAACATTCGTATTCGATACGGATGAGGGGGTCAGATGTGAGACGACGACGGCGACCTTGGCGCCGCTCAAGCCTTCCTTCGCTCGTGAAGGAACGGTCACGGCGGGCAATACCTCGCAGATGAGCGATGGCGCAGCGGCGGTTATCGTCATGAGCCGGGCTCGGGCGAAGGAGCTGGGTCTGCGTCCGCTGGCCGCGCTGCGCAGCTATAGTGTAGCTGGCGTTGCCCCAGAGGTGATGGGCATCGGTCCGATCGAAGCGGTGCCGAAGGCGCTCGCGAAGGCAGGAATTACGATTGAGCAAGTTGATCTGTTCGAGATCAATGAAGCTTTTGCCGCTCAATGTGTGCCGGTAGTGGAACAGCTTGGTATTGATCCAGATCGTGTCAATGTGAATGGGGGTGCGATCGCGCTTGGACATCCGCTCGGCTGTACGGGCACCAAGCTGTCGGTATCTCTCATTCATGAGCTTCAGAGGCGGGGAGGCGGAATTGGTGTCGTGACCATGTGTGTGGGTGGAGGCATGGGCGCAGCAGGCGTGTTCGAGGTCTATTAAAGAAAGGAGACAGGCGACATGGCGGAAAATATACGTTTTGGCGGAAGGTTTGTCGTAGAGGATGCGCTGCCGTCAGCGACGGTGACGCCGGAGGACTTCACAGAGGAGCAGCGAATGATGGCAAGCGCGGCGCAGGATTTCATGGAGGCCGAAATATTCCCCAGTGATGCGCAGCTCGAAGGGCTGGATTATGGGCTTACGGTCAAGCTGATTCGCAAAGCAGGCGAGCTAGGGCTGCTCGGAGCAGATGTGCCGGAGGCCTATGGCGGACTCGGTCTGGATAAGGTCAGCACAACCTTGCTTGCAGAGACATTATCGCGTGCATCTTCCTTTGCCTTATCGGTTGGAGCCCATACGGGGATCGGAACGCTTCCTATCGTGTTTTTTGGGACGGCAGCTCAGAAACGCAAGTATTTGCCCAAGCTCGCAAGCGGAGAGCTCATCGCCGCCTATTGCCTGACCGAGCCTGCTTCTGGATCGGATGCTTTGGGTGCCAAAACAACGGCAAGGCTGTCGTCTGATGGCAAGCACTACATCCTCAACGGATCGAAGCTGTATATTACGAACGCGGGCTTCGCAGATCTATTTATCGTCTATGCAAAAGTAAACGGCGAAGTCTTCACCGCCTTCATTGTCGAGAGGGAGTCGCCTGGCTTCAACGTCGGCCCCGAAGAGCACAAAATGGGCATAAAAGGCTCGTCTACTTGCCCGTTATTTTTCGAAGATGTGGCCGTTCCGGTCGATCAAGTGCTCGGTGAGATTGGCAAAGGGCATCAGATCGCGTTTAACATCCTGAATATTGGGCGCTTCAAGCTGGGAGCAGCATGCTTAGGTTCGTCCAAGGAAACGATCGAGCTGGCGTCCCAATATGCCAACACCAGGCAGCAGTTCGGCCGTCCGATCTCCTCCTATCCTCTGATTGGGGCGAAGCTTGCAGATATGAATATTCGGACCTTTGTGCTGGAAAGCATTCTGTACCGCACCGCAGGCTGGATTGACGGGATGCTGAGCGAGACGAATGCTGAAGCCGATAGCCCAGATGCAGGCGTGCGGGCAGCTAAGGCGATAAGCGAATATGCGCTGGAATGCTCGATTGTAAAAGTATTCGCGTCCGAAGCTCTCGATTTTGTAGCGGATGAGGGGGTGCAGATTCACGGCGGCTATGGCTATATCCGCGAGTATAAGGTGGAGCGAATTTACCGGGATGCGCGGATTAATCGGATTTTTGAAGGGACAAATGAAATTAATCGGATGCTCATACCGGGAACGCTGCTCAAAAAAGCAATGAAAGGCGAACTTCCGCTCTTCCAGAAAACGGAGGCCCTGCAAGCACAGCTGCTCCAGCCGATGCCTGTCCCTGCCTTTGATGAGCCGCTCGCCAAAGAGGCTTACCGCGTAGCCCAAGCCAAGAAAACCTTCCTTGCGATCGGTGGGCTGGCCGTGCAAAAACACGGGATGCGAATTGAACAGGAGCAGGAGGTGCTGTGTACGCTCGCGGATATAATGATTCAGCTGTTTGCTATGGAAAGTGCGCTGCTCCGCACGCAAAAAATGCTGCAAAATCGCAACTCAGAGGCCGCACTGCCTGCTAAGACAGTGAATGCGGTGCAAATGACGGAGGTGTTCGTTCAGGAGGCGATGGAGCAGATTGAATCACTTGCCAAGCTTGCCCTTGCTTCACTTGAGAAGGGTGATGGCCTGCAAATGCAGCTGTCTGTGCTCAAAAAACTGATGAAAGCTCCACTCATGGATACAATCGCTGTGAAAAGGGAGATAGCCGCGCGCGTCATTCGCGGTGAGCACTACATTGTGTAGGAGGGGGAACGCCTTATGGATTCGTCCAATCCGGAACGTCCGCTTGTACCCAAGGATGGTCAGCAGCCATCCGAATCCACACCCGCACCCGCTAATTCGTCGACGGACTCACAACAGGAGGAAAACGTTCAGCCCGCGGAACAGCTAGCCTCTGCTGAGTCCACAGCAGCAGGATCTGAGGATAAAGCTGTGCACGCCCCCGCATTGGCGGGGGCAGAGGCAGAAGATGATGCAGGAATTGATGTGCTAGCAGGACAAGAAAAAGTGGAAGCAGGAGAAGAGGAAGTTGCAATAGGTGAAGATGCAGCAGCAGCGGATGAGGCAGCAGGAATAGCAGGATCAGCAGAAGCAGCAATAGCAGAGGAAGCAGAGGCAGGAGCAGAGGCAAGAGCAGAAGCAGAAGCCGAGGATGAAGTTGTGAGTGCCCCCGAATTGGTAGAAGCGGAAGCCGATACAGGAAGTGATGCGGAAGCCATACAAGAAGATGCGGTAGCAGAAGTAAAAGAGATTGCAGCAGGAGAAGATGCAGTAGCTGAAGCTGAGGATGAGGTTGTAATTGCTCCTGAATTGGTAGAAGCGGAAGTCGATACAGGAAGTGATGCGGAAGCCATACAAGAAGACGCGGTAGCAGAAGTAAAAGAGATTGCAGCAGGAGAAGATGCAGTAGTTGAAGCTGAGGATGAGGTTGTAATTGCTCCTGAATTGGTAGAAGCGGAAGCCGATACAGGAAGTGATGCGGAAGCCATACAAGAAGAAGCGGCAGCAGAAGTAGAAGAAGTCATATCAGGTGAAGATGTAGTAGTAGCGGAAGAACCAGCAGTAGAAACAATAGTCGAGGCGGAAGCTGTTGTAGGAAGTGAAGTAGGAGCAGAAGAAGTCACGACGGATGAAGATACAATAGTTACGTATGAAGCAGCAGAAGCAGAAGCAGAAGTGCCAGAAGTAATAGTAGAAGCAGAAACAGAAGAAGTCGCAATAGGTGAAGGCGCAGAAACAGCGGGTGAACCAACAGCAGAAGCAGTCGAACCCACTCCCACTCCCGCCGCCCAGCTGCCCCATAAGCCGTGGCTGGCCTACTACCCACCTGAGATTCCCGAATCAATCGATTATCCGAACCATAACGTTGCTCATTTTCTAACGAGGGCTGCGGAGAGATTTCCTCATAGTGAAGCGATTTACTTCTTAGGCAAGTCCGTCAGTTACCGCGAGCTGTATCAGGACGCATGTAGGTTAGCCAATGGGCTCATCGCACTTGGTGTCGCCAAAGGTGAGCGTGTAGCGATCATGCTGCCGAACTGTCCGCAGGCTGTTGTCTCCTACTACGCTGTGCTGCTGCTCGGAGCGGTCGTCGTTCAGACCAATCCGCTCTATGTGGAGCGGGAGCTGGAGCATCAGCTGTCCGATAGCGGAGCGACGACTATCATTACAGTCGACCTGCTCTATGCAAGGCTGGCTAGAGTGCGTGGGGAGCATCCAGAGTCTGGTCCGCTGCCCCAGCTGCGCAATGTCATTATTACGTCTATTAAAGATGGCCTGCCATTCCCCAAAAACCTGCTATATCCCATCAAGCAGCGCAAAGAAGGCTTCCGCGCAGACATTCCCTATGGGAAGCACGGCATATTCGCTTATACTCGTCTGCTGGCTGCCCATTCGAGCTTGCCTGTTCTCAGCGTCGTTGAGCCTAATGATATTGCTCAGCTGCAATATACAGGCGGCACCACAGGCACACCGAAAGGAGTGATGCTGTCCCATCGCAATCTAGTATCCAACACGATGCAGACATCAGCCTGGTGCTACAAGGCGCAGGATGGCAAGGAGAAATTTCTGGCGGCACTGCCGCTGTTCCATGTGTTTGGATTAACGGTATTAATGAATATGTCGGTGCTGCGAGCAGGCTCACTCATTCTGCTCCCTAAGTTCGAGACAGGGACGGTGCTTCAGACCATTAGCAAGCAAAAGCCTACTATTTTCCCAGGTGCCCCAACGATGTATGTCGCTCTAATTAATCACAAGGATGCGTGGAATACGAATCTATCCTCTATTGAAGTCTGCATAAGCGGATCAGCAGCGCTCCCACTGGAGGTGCAGGAGCAATTCGAGGAGCTGACTGGCGGTCGGCTCATTGAGGGCTTCGGATTAACGGAGGCGTCGCCGGTTACGCATGCGAATCCGATCTGGGGCAGACGCAAGATCGGGACCATCGGTTTGCCTTTTCCAGATACGGAGGCTGCGATTGTGAATCCAGAAGGCGAAGAGCTTCCCGCTGGAGCGATTGGAGAGCTTGTCGTTCGAGGCCCGCAAGTGATGCTCGGCTACTGGAATCATCCAGAGGAAACCGAGAAGACATTGAGGGGAGGCTGGCTTCATACAGGCGATCTTGCCTATATGGATGCAGAGGGCTATTTTACAATCGTGGATCGGATGAAGGATGTTATTATTGCTGGGGGCTTCAATATTTACCCTCGTGAGGTCGAGGAGGTGCTGTATGAGCATCCCGCGATACTGGAGGCCTCAGCAATCGGAGTGAAGGACCCTTATCGGGGAGAAACGGTCAAAGCGTTCATCGTACTCAAGGAAGGGGCAGAAGTATCGGTGGCACAGCTTGATCTATGGTGCAGGACCAGACTTGCTGCGTATAAGGTTCCGCATCTCTATGAGTTCAGGGAAGCGCTTCCGAAGACGATGGTCGGCAAGGTGCTTAGGCGCAAGCTCGTTGAAGAAGAGGCAGAGAAGGCGAACAAGAAGTAGAGGCGGGTGATTCCAAGCATGCCTGAGGATCGTATTATACAACCAATGAATCATATGGCGGAGCAGGAGTGGAGGCGATTGTCCGAGAGGGCAGATTCGACCTTCTGGGGGATGCTTGGCTGTGAGGTAGTAGAGGCTGATGCGGATAAGGCTGTTATTCGTCTTAACGCAGGGCCTCATCACCTGAACATGCTGGGCATCGTGCATGGCGGCGTACTCATGTCCTTGCTGGATAACGCAATGGGTCTGGTCGTCATGCTGGCTTGTCCAGAGGATAAGACGGTGACTGCCCATATGAACACTCATTTCCTGGAGAGCAGCCGTTGTGGTATCGTTCGCTGCGAGGCTCAGATTCTGCACCGTGTGGGCAGGACGATTACCCTTCATGGTTCTGTACAGGATGAGAGCGGCAGACTGCTGGCGTGGGGGAGCGGGGCTTATCGGATCTTGTCCCAGAAGGCACCGCAAGGATAATCGCTATAGTTGCCCGAGGCTGTCCTATTCGTTATAATATATCCTATATATGGAAAGAATATTTTGCCGGAAAGCTGAAAAATACGATACAAAAAACCGATAACTTAAGTTAGGAAAGGAGGCGGAGATATGGTAGACAGCTGGATCACTATGCTTGTGTTAGCTTTCGGTATTATAGTTGCTGGAATTGGCGTATTTGCATATTTACGAATGTTTTACAAAGACAGGGGAACGCATGCATCTCGCCCAACGATGAATATTCCGCCTCCTGTTCATAAGCCTTCCAGCCCTTCGGACCCCACGAGCAAGTCAGGAGATAACCGCATTAATAAACCATAGTTGGACGGGAATGACAATTGTCTGTTTCACATTCGAAACAGAGATGTTATAATAGTAAGAAAAGTTCGAACATTATGACTGATTGACCATGGAGTTGCCTGCACCGATGGGGGGTTGTAGCGGTGTAAGAGCCGCATCCGTTCTCGGATTTTGTTGTTTAGGACGACCATCCAACGTATAGGGGAGGAGATTTCATGGCGAAGCACAGCCAGAATGAAGTCAAGGAAAGCCTCAAGGAACTTACGAGAATTTTTCAACCCAAGGACCCACGCAAATTTGTTCGAGATTACATTCGCAAGTACCGGATCACCGGTGGCTACGAGGATGAATTGACGATTTTGGTTGAAGACGAGATGGGTAAGATAAACTCCTCGGTCGGTTAGTAAACGAATGATATAGGCTTTGTTTCTGTGCTCGCACAGGGACAGAGCCTTCTTGTTGTTCCACGGTAAGTGAGGAAGGGCGTATCTGTACTTGCCTCATAGCTGAGAAGCTAGCTAGTCCAAGTGTGCATCTGTGCATATTTATGTCTGTTCTATGACGATTAGCTTTTGTCGTAAAATTTAGATGCCATCATGCGTTATGTATCTTCCTTTTCCCGAATAGGGTGAACTAGGGAGGGATGTTAATGTCTAATGTGGTAATGGAATCAAAGACTAAGCAGGAGATCCAAAATATTCGAAAAGCAGGGAGGATTATTGCCGCCTGCCACCAAGCGATTGAGAGGCGAATCGCTCCCGGAGTGACCACGTTTGAGATCGACCGATTTGCTGAACGTTTCATGCTGGAGCAGGGGGCTAATCCGTCACAAAAAGGATATCGGGGGTATCCTTATGCGGTCTGCACGTCTGTGAACGATGTCGTGTGCCATGGCTTTCCGGATAAAGAGCCATTGTCTGCTGGCGATATCGTTACGATTGAGATGGTCGCCGATGTAGATGGCTGGAAAGCGGATATGGCATGGACGTATGCGATCGGAGCTCCTTCCAAGGACACCGCTAAGCTGCTGCGAGCAACGAAGCATGCCCTTCGCAAAGGTATTGCAGAATGCAGACCAGGCAAGCGGCTCAGTGATATCGGCAATGTCATTTCGCGCTGCGCGGAGAAGGCTGGATTCCAGGTCATTACGAGCATCGCCGGTCAAGGGGTAGGACGTTTCATTCATGGTCCTTCGCGGCTGGATGGCCTTGGTGACGATGGGTTCGGAGGACAAAGCGAGCTGCTGAGGGAAGGTATGGTCATTACGGTGGAGCCCATTCTGACGTCTGGCGAAGCGAATGTGCATATCGCGCAGAATGGCTGGACGGCAAGGACGAACGATGGATGCATGACAGCGCTGTTCGAGCATACCATTGTCATCGGAGATTCGGTTCCCGTTATTCTCACTATTTGATTAGGAGAAACGTAAGTCGAACATATAGCATGCGGGCCCTGCCGATTAGGCAGGGTTTTTCGTTGCAGCCTGCTGCTTGCTAGCCTGGATTTATTATGTTCATAATGGAGTTGTATAATAGAACTATTCAGATTCATCTAACAGGGAAGCTGTGATCAATGTGACCGCTCGCATAATTGATGTAGAAACAAGCTTGTATGACGGTGGAGGATGCAGGCTCTGGGTCACGGTGCCTTTTTTTATGATTATCAGGAGGTGAGGAAGGATGAAATGGCTGGCACAGGTTAGAAAAGGCTATGGCAAGAAGCTCGTCTCTCTCCATGCTTGGAATGGCTGGATTGTCGTTATTCTAGCGCTGACTGGGCTTCTGCTGCTAGGCGGCTTCTGGCGTGGTGTTCTGGGTGAAGGGCGGGTATGGCTGAAGGGGCTGCACATCGTAGTAGGCATCGCCTCGATCCTGCCTGTTCTGTATTATTTGCTGCTGGCGGCTAAGCACTGGAAGCAGCTGAAGGAGAAGCCTTGGCAGCGATTCAACGTGCTTGTCGTGCTTGGCTTGCTGGCAGGGTGGTTTTTATCAGGCGTTGTGCTGTGGCAGTTCAGAGCCTTCGGCCCGACTTGGTCGAATGCCGCGCTTACCATTCATGATCTGCTGACGTGGGTAGGCTTGCCTTATATTATTTATCACTCCATCACTCGTACCAAGTGGCTGAAGGAGCCGAATCGTCGGACAGTGATGACGGGGCGGGAGGATCAAGGGCAAGGTCTGCATCCTGCAGCAGGGCCGGAAGCCGTCTATTCCCGTCGTACCGTCATTAAATGGACCGTCGGCACAGGCATCGCTATTGCGCTTGGGCCATCCTTCCTGAAGTGGCTCGGCGGGGCGCTAGGCACAGGATTAGGTGGAGCCAAGACGATTGATCAGCTGGTGGACAGCGATGGGAATAACCTGCTGCCTGCTCCCCAGCCGCTTCCGGCCTCGGCGCCACCGACAGGCGGAGGTGCAAGAGGGCAGTTCCGCGTCTACACGGTTACGCCGATTCCAACGTTCAATAATGCGAATTGGTCATTCACCATCGATGGTCTGGTAGATAAGCCGCAGACGTGGGACTGGGAGCAGTTCGTCGCTCTGAAGCGCAAGGTGCAGGTTAGTGATTTCCACTGTGTAACGGGCTGGTCCGTCTATGCTAATACGTGGGAAGGCATCCCGCTGAAGGAGTTTCTCAAGGAAGCGGGCGTGCAGTCGACGGCACAGACCGTGAAGTTCTATTCCGGTGATGGGGTCTATACCGATACATTGACGCTGGAGCAGACGGATATGGACGATGTCATGGTTGCCGTCATGCATGATGGGAAGGTCGTTCCAAGCGATCTGGGCGGCCCGGTGAAGCTTATTGTACCGAAGATGTACGCATACAAATCCGTGAAGTGGCTCAACCGCATTGAGCTCATCGAAGGCGAGCATGTCGGCTACTGGGAGCAGCGCGGCTATTCGAACGATGCGTGGGTGTGATAGGAAGCAGTGCAAGGTGGTTGAACCTTGTGCTGCTTTTTTTTGCTGTTGTTTCTGTTAGGTGGGTGTGTGGCAGTGGCTGGAACTTGCGTGTGTGGCTGCGTGCAAGCTGCTGACTGCCGTTTAAGGCCGAAAAGCGGCTTAAATCGTACCTGTGATGCTTAGATTGTGGCAGTAAGCTGGAAAACAACCTAAAATCAGCCCCATGCAGCTCCGCTCGTACCGAATTAAGCCATTTAAGGCCGAAAACCGGCTTAGAGCAGACACAGTATACTTATGTTACAGGATTAAGCCGGAAAACGACCTTAGCTAGTGGGAAGAGAGATATATTTTACCCAATGAATAGTTAATAGGATAGGTTATTTAGTGGTGTGTAATAGGCGTTGTCCGGTGGTGTGAGCCGTGTGAACGGTTGATGATGCAGGTGGTGTGCTTTTAGTGATAAGATAAGGCTATAGAGGAAATTCAATCCATTAGTTGATGCTTGAGAGGAGCGAAAATCAGATGACTTTTTATAAAAATGCAGCTTTCGTGCAGGAGCAGTTGGGCAAGGAGGGCGTAGTTGTTCTTGATGTTCGTTATTTGCTGAGCGATACCGATGCCGGGAGAAGGAGCTATGCGGAGGGGCATATTCCCGGGGCTTATTATGTAGATCTGAGCAAGGATCTCTCCTCGCCCAAGCGCCCGAACGGAGAGGGCGGCCGCCATCCGCTGCCGGAGCCGGGAGTGCTGGCCCAGCTGCTAGGGAAGCTAGGCATTAGCCGCACGACGACAGTAATAGCCTATGATGATCAAGGCGGTTCGATGGCTTCGCGTCTGCGCTGGCTGCTGCAATGGCTTGGTCATGATGGACAAGTCTATTTGCTCGAGGGTGGATTTGCAGGCTGGCAAGCAGCAGGTCATCCAGTGACTACTGAAGTGCCTGCGCTAGTGGAGGGTACAGTCTACGAGCCTGCTGTTCAGGAGCAAATGCTGGTCAGCCAGGCTTATGTGAAGGAAAGAATGGGCCAATATGGCACCGTACTGATTGATTCCAGAGAGGCTCCGCGCTATCGCGGCGAAGTAGAGCCGCTCGATCCTGCAGCGGGCCACATCCCAGGCGCGATCAATCGCTTCTGGAACGAAGGCAAGCATGCCGACGGCACTTGGAAATCATCGGAGGAGCAAGCCGAGCGCTTCGCCGACATGTCCAAAGACGATGAAATCATCGTCTACTGCGGCTCAGGCGTAACGGCAACGCCGAACGTGTTCGCCTTGCAGGACGCAGGCTTCCGCAATGTGAAGCTGTATGCGGGGAGCTGGAGCGATTGGGTTTCTTATGAGGGGAATCCGGTTGCGGTGGGGGACGAGGAGATGTCGACAGAAGAATAGCAGTATTTACTCGATGAATACATCGCCATGCGGGGTCTGTAAGCTCTGGCGATGTATTATTTATGCCTTGAAGTCAACACAGAATCAACACTCGCGCTCTGAAAATACTTACATGAAGCTCAGAAGCGAGTGCGAGCCTGCATTCGCTCGCACGACTTCGATACATCGCGCAATGCTATGTACGCACACAAAGAGGCCGATAATTCCCACGCTCATAAGCGGCTGCTGGACATTGATACTGCAGGTTTTTTCCTAACAAATCAACAATAAGAAGTCTCTAGAGGATCGATTAACAACGAATCAACAACCGTGTTTCCAAGGGAGAGAAAATCAGGATTTCACTGCTCTGTTTCTTGCAAGGGTGGTCGGCTACCTCTCGAAGAAGGGAAGGATGCCTATGGAGGTTAAAGACGCTTTGACGTTGATGATCGGTTTTGGTGCGCTAATTGTTGCGCTGCTGACGCTGGTTGTCGCCATAGTCGCAGCGATTAACCAAAAAAAATAGACCGTCCCTCTGCAAGGAAACGGTCTATTTCTGATCGCATATCCGAAACCGACCGCCTTTGAAGCGGTCTATTGTGCTGTTGGAGTCGTGTTGACGCACGACTCCTTCTTTATTTTTATTATAACTTCGCAGGTTTATATACATGCAATAAAATAATCGATAAAGCTCACAATCGGCAATTTTAGGCAGTGGAAATAAATCACATATTGTTGTCGCCGACGACTGATGAAAGAAGATATTATGCAAGATAAAGTCGAAGGGTTAATTCAATATTAGTTATGGATGCTCCATACTATTGTGCGGAATTATTTCCATTTGGCCTAACAAACTTGACGAAAATAATTAAAATTAATGAACGAAAATGTGTTATTCGAATCTACAATTATTTCAAGGAAGTCACGGGCATGCCCGAACCAATACGGATCAATTTTTGAATATTTAGTTAAACATGTTTGTGTGTGTCCCTCTTCAATTTCTCCAAGGGAATTATTTTGCCATCCATAACGATGGCCGGCATCGATGTAACCCAGTATTCATTAACCTTAGACTGCATCTCCGCACTCGATCCTGTATCGTTAGCGTCATAAATGAGAATGGAACACTTCGGACATGCGTATTGCTTCACACGTTCGACAATATCATTTCCGTACAAGCTACTGTCAGTAAAAATTTCAATGTTTTTACCCATGAATGGTTTCATTCCTTCATTATTTTTTTAAGAACGGGGCATTCCTGCTTCGGTAGTGGAAGCGAATGAGGTGGTAGGACAGTCACTTGTTCTAATAGCGATTTGAAGTTTTCCAGCTGAGCGATTTTTTCTTCAATTTCTTTTATCTTTGCTGTGGCGAATGCATACATTTCATTCATTGGGTAGTAGTCCTCTTGTCGTACCAAAGCTAACAGGTGTTTGATTTCGTTAAGGGTAAACCCCAAGGCCTGTGCTTTCTTGATAAAATTCACATCGTCAACAGCAGTTTCCGAAAACATTCGGTATCCTACTTTATTTCTGTGCGGTTTCGATAACAGTTCCCGTCTCTCATAGTATTTGACGGTCTCAACATTCACGTTAGATGCTTTAGCCAGCTGGCTTACCGTAAGGCCATTCATGAGATCAACCTCCTCTTAAATAATAATAAAGCCGGTACTATGGTACCTGGTCAACAAAAAGTTAATAAACCTGTCTTTCCAGCCGTTCGAAGAACCGTATCATGCTGGAGTGATTGGAGCTCGGATAGCGGTAATCCGGTTGCGGTGGGGGAAGAGTAGGAACGCAAATATGGATAGTAGTATTCGGCAAAAAATACATCGCTACACGGACTTTATATCAACTGCCAGCATCCACGGGCAAAAGCTCCTCGATGCCAAACCATTCCTCCGCTAAATGACGAGAGTCAGCACGGAAGCGCAAGACGAATTCTGTCACCCTTGACGGATCGCGCGGGCTCTGGCCTGTGGTACACTCTTGCATTGGAAGCTCTCTTCGAATGAATGTCCTTTCAGGATGAGCATATGTGGCTCTACAATCCGATGTGATACCAGACCTTTGGCATTGGAATAGATGAATCGCTATTCGGCAGCTATCTACCGCTTCTTTTAACAGTTGTAGTTTAGGGCGCAGCCTCTCGTTGCCATATGAGGTGGAGATGCTGCGCGAGCGTGGGGCCGCATTACTAAAGAACGGGAAGTAGATTGGAAATATGCTATAATATGGGAAAGGTAAAGTGCGAAAGGAGGAACCGCGAACATGAGCTGGCCGCATGGAGAGATAGGCATGATCGAAGAGCTGCGACCCGAACTTATCGGCTATTGTTACCGAATGATGGGGTCCATCTTCGAGGCGGAAGACGCGGTGCAGGATACCATGACCCGCGTCTGGCAGAGCTGGGACCAGATTTGGCAGGATGCTTCGCGCAAAGCTTGGATCTATCGGATTGCCACAAATGTTTGCTTAGATCGGCTACGGAGTGCGAAGCGCCGGGCGCTTCCGATGGATCTCTCGGAACCTGCCGCCCTGATAGTGGAACCCAAGGACAACTTGCCCAGAGCTTATTGGATATGGCCGGCTCCCGATTCCACCGGCAATCCGGTTGATATCGTGGTTAACAGGGAGACCATTCGATTATCGTTCATTGCTATCCTGCAAAAGCTGCCGCCCCGTCAACGCGCCGTACTGATCCTGCATGATGTCTTCCGATGGCCGGCCAATCAGACCGCAAATGCAATGGGGATGACCGCGGCAGCCGTCAACAGCGCTTTGCAACGGGCACGGGCGACGTTAGCTCATGCGAATCTCCGGTCTGATGCTCTGCAAGAGCTGGACGGCGAAGCAGATCAAGATCTTCTTGCCCGTTACGTTGAAGCTTTCGAAAAGTACGACATCGATGCGTTATTGGCGCTATTCCACGAGAACAGCAGCTTGTCGATGCCGCCTTTTGTGATGTGGATTAGCGGCAGACCGAATCTGTCGTCGTTCTATCATATCACAAGCAGCCATTGTTCGGGCTCCCGGCTGCTATCGATCCGGGCGAACGGCAATTGTCCCGCTTATGCGCAGTATGTGCCAACCGGACGTGACGGATTATTGGTCCCATGGGCCATTCATATTCTCGAGATGAAGAACGGAAAGATCGCGCATCTCCATCATTTCATCGACTCCGATTTATTTGGCCGGTTTGGTTTACCGGCCTGTTTAGACACAAGTACGAATTTCGCAACGCACCGATGATTTTTCCACGGCTAGATCGTCTATATAGATGAAAGTGAAAATAGATGATTATTCAAACCTAAGGAGGAACAATTGATGAACGTAAAACTTACCCCTTACATTACTTTGAAGGGAAACACCAGGGAAGCCATTCGGTTCTATGAACAAGCAATCGGAGCGGAAGTCCTCTCCATCATGACCTACGGAGATATGCCGGAAATGCCGGATACGTTCACCGACGATCTCAAGGACCTTGTGGCACATGCCAAGCTGCGAGTTGGTGAATCCGAACTCATGTTTTCGGATGCTCCCGGCGGTTCGACGATCGAAGCCGGCAAACGAGTCACGATCTGCATCACGACGAACGACGTGGAACAATCCAAACGAATATATGAAGCCTTGCGGCAAGGCGGACAAGTCAATATACCGTTTAATGAAGAACCGTTCAGCCCTGGATTTGGCGATGTAACGGACAAATTCGGCGTGACCTTTCAAATTTATACGGAAATTCAAAACTAATCTCAGTACGTGACCCATGAGAAGGGCACTTTGAAAAAAGTGACCTCTTGCGGGTCAATGTCATTAAGTTAAGGTGCTGAACCAAATAACTATGTAAAAGAGCAGGTTATCGAAAGATAGCCTGCTCTTTTTTTGCGTGAAAAAGATTAAAAGAACTTGACAAGCA
>NZ_JCAALS010000019.1:0-136758 GCF_059686975.1 Paenibacillus xinjiangensis
CCATTTTTCTTGCTTGTATAAAATTCGAAACGGCATAGGACTATTTCCTATGCCGTTTCGGATTCATTTTCTATTCACGATCTTGTCTCTGAGTTTAACTTAATGACATTGTCCTAATGGGCAGCCTTTTTTGTATAGGGTTTGAACATTCTGTTATCGAACGTATGTGCTTGACTAGTATTGACAGGAGAAACGAAAGCATGCTAATAATATATAGACCAATCGTTATAATGAAGGTGGTGTTAATAAGTGCCGGGGAAAACGAATTCGCGTCAGTCTATTGTAGAGACAGCCTCTCGTTTGTTTTTCACACAGGGTTATCATGCTACTGGACTGAATCAGATTATTAATGAGAGCGAATGCCCCAAAGGCTCGCTGTACTATTATTTTCCGCATGGAAAAGAAGAACTGGCTTTAGAGTGTATCGAGCGGACCAAGCTTATCGTTATGGATGCATGGAAGTCCACATTCGCTTCGGAGCTGAACGTTGTAAAAGCCATTCAATTGTTCATTGCGACTGCTGCGGAGGATGCTGCGAAGGAGCAGTTCGAAGGCTTCATGCCCTTCAGCTTCTGGATGGCGGCCGAGACGTCCTGTATTAGCGATAAGCTTCGCACGGCATGCAAGCAAGTGCTGAGCAGCTGGCAGCTATTATTAACAGAAAGGCTGCTGCAAGAGGGGGTCAGTCCTTCAGTTGCGACTGAGCTGGGTACCGTGCTTATTTCCTTGATCGAAGGTGCTTTTATTATAACCCTTACGAATCGGGACAAGCAGCCGCTAATGAATGCAGCTAAGTATGTACCTTTACTATTACAGGGTATGAATGAGAACGAGACTTACTAGAGAACTATCAGGAGGATGGAAACCGTGCAAGCCACAAGTACACAGGAAACAATAGATCAGAGTGATAAAACATTCAAGGTTATGCCCATTATGGTAGCCTTGCTAATTAGCGGATTCATCGGGATGTTCAGTGAGACAGCGCTTAATGTAGCTCTTACTGATCTTATGCAGGTCCTGCAAATTTCGTATTCAACCGTACAATGGTTAACGACGGGTTACTTGCTTACATTAGGCATACTGGTTCCGATCTCGGGACTGCTGCTGCAATGGTTCACAACACGCCAGCTATTCATTGCTTCAGTCAGCTTCTCGATATTAGGCACGCTCGTAGCCGCGATGGCTGGCAGCTTCGAGGTATTACTCGTTGCTCGTGTGATTCAAGCAATCGGAACAGGCATTATGCTTCCACTAATGTTCAATACGATACTCGTTATTTTCCCAGCAGAAAAAAGAGGAGCAGCAATGGGAATCATCGGACTTGTCATTATGTTCGCTCCAGCTGTAGGGCCGACCATTGCCGGCATGCTTATTGAAAATTTAAGCTGGAACTGGATATTCTGGGTTTCACTTCCTTTTCTAATCTTATCGCTCATTAGCGGTGCTTTATTCATGCAGAATGTCTCGACCATAACGAAGCCTAAGGTTGATATTCTTTCTATTCTTTTATCCTCCTTCGGGTTCGGCGGAATTGTGTTCGGATTCAGCAGCGCAGGTGAGGGAGAAGGCGGATGGAGCAGCACGAAGGTCATTGCAGCTCTCATCGTAGGGATTGTGTCGCTCGTCCTGTTCTCCATACGTCAATTGACGATGAAGCAGCCGATGATGAATCTTCGCGCCTTCAAATATCCCATGTTCATCGTAGGGGTATTGATGGTGTTCATCTGTATGATGATTATTCTGTCCTCCATGCTGGTATTGCCGATGTACTTGCAGAATGGGCTTGCGTTATCTGCCCTCTATGCCGGGCTTGTCATGCTCCCTGGCGGTATTATCAACGGGATTATGTCTCCAATTATGGGGCGCTTGTTCGATAAATATGGTCCCAAATGGCTCGTTATTCCAGGCCTAGTGATTGTGGCTGCAGCACTCTGGTTCTTCTCCGGTATTACGACCGCTTCGACAATTGCACTCATAATCGTTCTGCATACTTTATTGATGATTGGTATTTCGATGATTATGATGCCGGCTCAGACGAACGGATTGAATCAGCTGCCAAGACAATTCTATCCGGATGGCACGGCAATCATGAACACGCTGCAGCAGGTTGCAGGTGCGATAGGCACGGCGCTTGCGGTAAGCATTATGACAGCTGGACAAGAGAAGTATATGCACACAGCGGCAGATGGCAATATGGCTAATGCATTGACTGCTGGGGTTCAGAATGCGTTCATGTTTGGTATGATCATGGCTGTAGTGGGTCTGATCGTTGCATTCTTCATTAAACGCGTTAATGTTAAACGTCATTAATTATCAATGAAATGAAATGAAGGTTCTGAATTCGGAGCCTTCTTTTTTTGTGGTATAGTTGGGCTGTAACGAAGACAGTCTCATACGCTTATGGTACGATAGAGCTATCATATCAACATAGGACGGTATAAGATGCTGTATTATTTCTTCTCGCTGCTCACGGCAGCTATCATTCTGCTGCTCAACAACCCGCGCAGCGAGACTAACCGTTGGGCAGCTTTCTTCTTATTTTGTGCCTCCATCGGAGGATTAAGTGATATAGCACGGGAGACAGGCTATTCGTCCTTATCCCATGCGGTTCAATTCATCAACCATACGCTGACACCTTACGGCGTGCTTGTATTCAGCATGGTGTATTCGGAGAGAGTGTCCTCCCGAGCAGTCAGATTGTATCTTAAGCTTGCGCTTCTTCTACCTGTAGTAATAATGCTCATGGTAACGCCGTTCAGTCCTGAGCTTCGTATGCCATTCGGACTCTTATTGATCTGGACAGCTCCCTATTACATGCTGTCCTGTTACTGGATGCTAGTTGCCATGTGGAAGGAGGAGAACCGCCGCAAAAGACGGAATCGATTCGTAGCGACAATCATCATTGTTCCTACTATCCTTGCGGTGCTGGTTCTTATTAATGTAGCGAAGGTGTTCGTTCCGGAGTTTGATTTCTTTCGCTATATTTCCTTATTCATCGTGTATTCACTTGTTGCTGCGCTGCTCTGTACGTTCGTATACGGCGTGCTTGGCGTCAAGCTGCGCTTCGAGAGCGATCCGCTTCAGAGCACGATGAAGGCTGTCAGCTCGGGTACCTCGCTGCTGAACCATTCCATTAAGAATGAAATTGGCAAGATCGCGATTAGCTCTCATAATTTGAAGCAATCGCTGCATGATTCGGATGATGAAGCTGCACAGCATTTGCGCATTATATCGAATGCATCTGAGCATATGCTGGACATGGTCTCCCGCATACATAGTCAGACGAAGGATATTACCCTGGTTGAGAAGCCTATCAGATTGGATCTGCTCGTCGATCAGGTGCTGCAGCAGCATACAGGGTATCTGGACGAAGCAGCTGTCGACGTTATAGCCACCTATGCTGTCCATCCATTCGTTAAGTGTGACTCCGTTCACCTTAGTGAAGCGTTAGGCAATGTTGTCATGAATGCAATAGAAGCGATGCCGGGGGGCGGGTCCTTGCAGGTTCACTTGGATACGGGACGAAAAGGCAGCATACGCTTATCCATTCAAGATAGCGGACAGGGCATTCCATCTGAGGTGCAAGGCCGCGTATTCGATCCCTTCTTCAGTACCAAGAAGCAAGCTCGCAACTTCGGATTGGGATTATCCTATGTGTATAATGTGATGAGGAAGAGCGGAGGCTCCGTAGAGCTAAGCAGTAAAGAGAATATAGGAACAAGCATTACGCTGCATTTTTCAAGTGGCAAAGTAGTTCATAGGATGGAGGGGTGACGTCTGAGTCATATCAGGGTGCTGCTGGTTGAAGATGATCCCGATTGGATTAAAGGGATGACGACTTTCTTGAACAAGGAAGAAGATATACTAATTGTAGGTGCAGCGACTACTTCTCAAGAAGCGATCCATCTGGCACAGACGCTTGCATTCGATGTGGTGTTGATGGATATTCAGCTTACCGACAACCAGTATGAGGGTATTTATACAGCGATAGAAATCCATCACATTCATTCCGCCAAAATCATTATGTTAACCTCGGTAAGCGATGAAGCCGTCATGACGCAAGCCTTCACAGCGGGCGCTGTGAATTATATTGAGAAGACGAACTTCAAGGAGCTGCCTCATGCGATTAGAAGCGCGTTCCATCATCCTGCAGCAATGGAGGCACTTCTTAAGGAATATACGAGGCTGAAGCGGGAAGAGCAGCTGAAGGAGCTGACCTCCGCGGAGAGGGAAGTATTCGAGCTGATCGAGGAAGGCTATACGCAATCACAGATAGAGAAGAAGCTGTATAAGGCAGAGAGTACATTGAAGAATCAAGTGAACAAAATGCTGAAGAAGCTTGGTGTCAAAAGCAGTAAGGAAGCAGTAGACAAGGTTAAGCGGAGAGGCTTGACTCATCAGCAGGAAGATAAGAGGTAGGGGTACTACGAATCGTAGTACCCTTTTTCTATGCGTACTATAGAAGTCAGTACTGATCAACCAATTGGCAATCATCTACAATGGTAGAGAGAGGAAGCGATGCAGGATGAACAATACGAAGCGATTACCTACACTCGATAAGCCTATTATTCTTCTAGTTGATGGCCATTGCCATCTCTGTCATTGGATAACGAAGTTCGTGATGAAGCATGATGAAGCGATGCGGTTTCAATTCGCTACTCTGCAGTCGGAGGCGGGGAGAGCGCTCCTGCAGGAAGCTGGCTTGCCGCTCGATGATCTGAATACATTCGTTATGGTAGCAGGTAAGCGCCACTACACGAAATCGGACGCTGCGTTTCGCGTATTTCGCAAGCTTAACGGCTTATGGCCGCTCCTATACGTTGGACTCATTATTCCTGCATTTATACGGAATGCTGTATATGACAAGATTGCAGCTGGCCGTTATCGCTGGTTCGGCAGAAGAGAGGAATGCTTGCTGCCAACCCCAGATGTAAGGAATCGGTTTGTAGAATCAGTAGAAGAGGTGAGGAAGCGATGAAGAGCAAGCCCATTTATGTAGAGCTTAAGATGAACACGACGATGGAGAAGCTATGGGAGCATACGCAGAATCCTCAGCTCCATCAGCAATGGGATTTAAGGTTCTCAGAGATCACCTATTTACCTCGCAGCGACCAAGTAAGCCCGCAGCGATTCCTTTATAAGACTCGAATTGGCTTCGGCCTGTCTATTGAAGGCACTGGCATGACGAAATCTAGAATCCATGCGAACACAGGCGAGAGAATATCGACCTTATCTTTTGCATCGGACCACAGAATGTCACTTATTAAGCAAGGGAGCGGATTCTGGAAGTATAGCGGGCATGAAGATAACGGCCTTACGTTTCTTACGCAGTATAATTACGGCACTCGATTCGGAGCCCTGGGCAAATGGTTCGATCGCCTGCTGTTCCGTCCGTTATTCGGATATGCGACAGCTTGGAGCTTCGATGCACTGCGATTATGGCTTGAGAAGCAGATTGCTCCTGCTATTAGCATTCAGCGGACACTGCTGCATAGCTTCAGCGTGCTGATCCTTGTTCTTCTATGGCTCTATCAGGGCATAGTGCCTAAGCTGCTCTTCCCGGAAGCCGGGGAGCTGGAAGTGATGCAGGAGCTGCATTGGTTCACTGGACATGAGGAGCTCATGCTTGTCTTACTAGGGATTACGGAGGCTGGAATTGGAGTCGCTGCATTACTCTGGCATAGGCGACCCTTTGTATGGAGAGCTCAGATTGGATTTCTCATTCTGCTTGCGGCAGGAGCACTCGTAGGAAGTCCTGAACTGCTTAAGCAGCCTTTTAATCCAGTAACATTGAGCGGCTCTATGATCGCCTTTTGTCTGATAGCAGCTTGGACGATCCGCGATCTTCCAGATGCCAGCCGCTGCAAGCGTCATGAATAACACTCTGCCAAGGGAGGAATCACGTATGAAATCGATATATGAAGAGGCTCTAGGAGCGGAATTCCAGAAGCTGCATCCCCGTATCCAGCAGCGATTCGGCTTCAGCAGCAAAGATCGGGTAGCATCCATAGGGCATGGTGTGATGAAGCGGATCTGGTTCTCCAAATGGGTTGCTATTCCACTGTTAGTTGGGAGCACCAGACATATTATGTTCCCACAAGGCGGAAGACAGATTCCGTTCACCATCGAGAACTTTGCTTACACGGACAGCTTCGGTCGAGAGACGGTGACCTGGATTCGGAAGTTCAAATTCAAGCGGGCGATTCGCTACTTCGATGCAACGATGGTCTACAGTCAAGAACGCAGTAAGATTGTAGATTATTTGGGCAATAAGCAGCATTTGGCGGTAGACTTGGAGCTGTCAGCAGCACCAAATGGCGGTATTCGCATCCGCTCAGGGGATCAACGGTTTTATGAAGGGCTGCTCCAGTTCCGATTCCCGAATCTGTTCACCGCGGTTGCAGAGGTGAACGAATGGTATGATGATCGCGAAGAAACCTATCGCATCACGGTAGAGGTTAACAATCCACTTATCGGAACGGTATTCCAATATGAAGGCTCATTCGATGCGCATTTCGTCGATACATTTCATGTTCCACTAGATGTTAAGCCGCTGAGGGAGGAGTGCAGAGAATAACGATGTTCAGATTTTGATAGTCTTGCGCAAAAGTTAGGATATAGATTCAGCCATACTTCCCTTATACTGTATTCAGAAACGATATAAAGGGGGATTGCTGTGGACAGCACGACGAAGATGAGACTGGAAGCCGATCAATTAAGCAGCATCGTGAAGCAGGCCTGCGGGGCTGGTCTAGCAAGCTTTAAGGAGCTAACGGACGGATGGGCGAATGCTGCGTATGATCTCCTTATGGATGATGGTCGAACCGCTATATTGAAGGTAGCTCCACCTGCGCAGATATCGACTATGAGGTACGAGAAGAATATAATGACCGCGGAAGTAGAAGTGATGCAGCTTATGGCAGGGATCATACCTGTTCCCCGCATATTCGCTCATGACAGCAGCTTAAGTCTTATCCGAGCACCCTATTTCTTGATGGAGCGGCTGGAAGGGAAGCCGTACAATCAGATAAAAGCAGCCTTAAGTGATGAAGAGCGTTCGGTAATCGAACACGAGCTTGGAGAATATAATGCTGAGCTCAACAGGGTTCGAGGGAAACGATTCGGTTATTACTCGGCAGATTTGCAGAATAGCAGCTCGAACTGGAAAGATGCTTTTGCCCATATGATCTCTGGCGTGCTTGCAGATGGAAGGGATGAAGGAGTCGAGCTTCCCGCTTCTTATTCGGTTATTGAAGCGGCTATCTCGGATCTGCTTGAAAGTCTGACAGATGTGAGAGAGCCCCATTTGCTGCACTGGGATTTATGGGACGGTAATGTGTTCGTGCATGAAGGGCGTATATCTGGAATAATCGATTTCGAGAGAGCTTTATGGGGTGATCCGCTCATGGAGCATTACTTCAGTCACTTTGGGGCGTCCGAGGCGTTCCTGCGGGGCTATGGCCAACCGAAGCTAGCAGAGAAAGAGCGGATAAGAAGGGGCTTGTATGACCTTTATCTTGATCTGATCCTCTGGATCGAATGCGCTTACCGTAAATATGAGGATCCTAACCACCTTGCGTGGGCACGAGACAATATAGAGTCAGGCTGGCAACGATTCATCAGCCTTCGCTGACTGCTGAGGCAGCATACATGGTATGGCGTAACCTTAGACTCATGGATGACGTCTAACTGGATTGCCGCGCTGCAAGCGCATAGAACGACGAATGAGCATCGGAGCGAACATGCTGCCCGCCATAGAAGCAAGAGTGGAATGGAAGGGCAGCAGAATCGCATAGTAGCAAGCCATTCCAGCAACGATGTCGATCATTACAAATTTTGTGATATCAGACTTTGTAATGACCATAACGACGAAATCTGTTTTGCCTCTCACTATATCAGCCTCCTGTTCTTGCCACTGTTCATTCTATTATCGCTCCGACTTGTCTCATTCAAGTAATTGCAGATTATAGCCTATTATTCATTGCTTATCGTGACTTCAATATTGCCTCTCGTTGCTTTGGAATATGGACATACCTGATGAGCAGCTTGAACAAGCTCGGACGCTGACGCTTGATCTACGCCCTTGATGGTGACTTGCAGCTGCACAGCAAGCTTATAGCCTTCATCGGCAGGGTCCTTCAATAAAGAGACATTCGCAGTTACCTCTGTTCCTGTAACTTCCTTCAGCTTCTTCCTTCCAATAACAAGCTGTAGAGCACTATCGAAGCATGCGGCATAGCCAGCAGCGAATAATTGCTCTGGATTGGTGCCAGCTCCTCCAGCCCCTCCTAATTCCTTCGGCATAGACAGCTCCAGATTAATTGCTTGGTCCGACGATACGACCTTGCCCTGTCTTCCTCCTACTACGGTAACGCTTGCTGTGTAAAGAACGCTCATGAATGTGGCCTCTTTTCTATACAAAATATAGTTAAAGGATGGATGAAAGGGGCTCGAATTATTCCACCCCATGAAGATTTTTGAATGGAGTATGCTTTTCAAAGCGAATAGATGAGGGTAAGAATAGGAATTAAATGCTTATTAGGCATTTACAGATGCTATAATGGAAGATCATGAGGCGGCACCACAACTATAAGACAACCAGACTGTAACAGGAGGACGATTGCGTTGCGCAAGAAAGAAATTAATGTGATTTACTTTTATTCGATTCATGTATGTCTTGTTATTGGACTAATAGGAGCGATATTCTCTTTTCTAGGCAAGCCCATTTCGCTCAAAACCTTATTCTCACCCAATATGAAAGTGGCTACCGTTGCCCACCGCGGCGCATCAGCCTATGCTCCCGAGCATACGATTCCATCTTATAGGTCGGGTATCAGATCCGGTGCAGATTATATTGAGATTGATCTGCAGATGACCAAAGACGGTGAGCTTATTGCCATGCATGATGAGACAGTCAGCCGGACAACCAATGGCACAGGCAGAGTATCTGCTCTAACACTCGAAGAAATTAAGCAGCTGGATGCCGGCTCCTGGTTCAATGAATTGCATCCGATCTACGCGAGAGATGAATTCGTGAATGAGAAGGTTCCCACGCTTAGAGAAATATTCGAAGCCTTCGGTGATGAGATTGATTATATGCTGGAGACCAAGGCGCCGGAGTACAATCCTGGGCTTGAGGAGAAGATGCTGGAGCTGATCGAGGAGTTCAAGTTAACAGACCATGTTGCCGTTCAGTCCTTCAGTAAGAGCAGCTTGGTCAAAATACATAAGCTAGATGCGGATATTGAGCTGTTTCAATTAATCTGGTACAACACCTCTGCCTTTATAAGCGCTGCACACTTGAAGGAAATCAAGAAGTATGCAACAGGAATAAGTCCTAACTTCCAGCAGATCAACGCGGCCTACGTGCAGAAGGTTAAGAATGCTGGACTGCTGGTCTTCCCGTATACGGTTAATTATCAGGTGAATATGGACAAAGCGCTGAGCTGGGGAGTGGACGGTCTGCACACGGATTATCCAGACCGATTCCGCGAGGTTATTGAGGAAGTCAACAACAGGCTATAAGCATAAGTATGGTGCATGGACATGAAGAGACTGCTAACACCACCTGCGGTGAGAGCAGTCTCTTTATTATCAGGTGAGCTCAGCAGCTACATACTGAGCGAATATTACGGGTACATTGAAGGCAGAGGATGACTGAAGGGAAGGGAGGAGTATTAGACCATGCAACAAGTCTCTTTACTCCGTGAAAAGAAATATAGAAAGCTAATATTCAGTACAGGAATTAGCTGGCTGTTCGATGCGATGGATGTTGGAATGGTATCCTTCATTCTCGCCGCACTCAGCTTAGAGTGGGGACTGGGCGCTGAGCAGATTGGATTATTAGTCGCCATCAACTCAATTGGGATGGCCGTTGGAGCTGCTGCTGCTGGCACTCTAGCCGATCGATTCGGCCGTAGAACGATTCTGCTGTGGACCCTTGTTATCTTCTCCGCTGCAAGCGGCTTATCTGCACTAGCTACCAGCTTTGCTGTGTTATGTGTGCTTCGATTCATTACGGGGATGGGACTAGGAGGAGAGCTGCCAGTTGCATCGACCTTAGTCTCGGAATCGGTGCCTGTGAAGGAACGTGGGAGAGCGATCGTGCTGCTGGAGAGCTTCTGGGCAGTTGGATGGATCGTTGCGGCGATTATTGCTTATTTCATTATTCCTCATTATGGTTGGAGGGTCGCCTTCGCCATTGGGGCTCTTCCTGCCTTCTATGCCCTGTATCTACGGCGTGCAGTGCAGGATTCTCCCCGCTTCACCTTGCATGGAAGCAAGAGGCTGTCGTTGAAAGCAAGAGTTGCATCGGTCTGGTCAGCGTCTTACAGGCGATCAACCATTACGCTATGGATATTGTGGTTCACGGTCGTATTCTCGTATTATGGGATGTTCCTATGGCTGCCGACAGTCATGGTGCTTAAAGGGTTTGGGCTTATAAAAGGATTCCAGTATGTTCTGATTATGACACTCGCTCAGTTGCCTGGATATTTCACTGCTGCTTATTTCATTGAAAAATTCGGACGCAAGTTCGTTCTTGTCATTTACCTGCTGTTCACTGCGGCTAGTGCCATATGGTTCGGGACAGCACAGACAGAAGGTATGCTCGTAGCAGCAGGCATTTGCTTGTCATTCTTCAATCTGGGTGCATGGGGTGCGATGTACGCCTATACCCCCGAGCTCTATCCGACTGCCATACGCTCAACAGGAGTTGGCCTGGCTTCGGCCTTTGGTAGAATCGGGGGTGTAATCGGTCCTTACCTGGTGGGGGTGATGGTTGCAAGAGAGGCGAATATTCAATCGGTGTTTATCGTCTTTTTTATCGCGATTCTCATTGGGGCTGCGACTATTCTATTCTATGGCAAAGAAACAAAAGGGGTCGACCCTGATCTCGCTGGACAAGCTTAGCAAACATTCATAGGTGGGTAGAGGCTGCTGCACGTCCAAGAGACGTGTATCGGCCTCTTTTGTTGTGCACATCTTTCGAGGAATTCAAGAAGGAGGTGTAAGTTTAGCAGATTTCGGTTATGTAGTAGTAGGTGCATGCTTCTTGAAGCCAATACAGCCTCCTATTACAGAAAGGATGATACCTATGGAATTGTTTCTAGCTATACTGGGGCTGCTCGCGCTAATTGCATTATCGAATGTTATCCATCGCGTGATACCGCTCGTTCCGATTCCACTCATACAAATTATGCTAGGAATCATGATGGTTATCGTGCCGCTTGATATGGAAATTAAGCTTGAACCGGAGCTGTTCTTTGTCATGTTCATTGCACCGCTTCTGTTCAATGATGGGACGAGGATACCGCGTGATGAGCTATGGAAGCTCAAAGCTCCAATATTGCTGCTAGCCGTTGGGCTTGTATTCGTGACGGTGGTCATTGGCGGTTATATGATCCACACGTTGATTCCAAGCATTCCGCTTCCAGCAGCTTTCGGACTAGCGGCTATATTGTCTCCCACAGATGCCGTATCCGTTGCAGCTATATCCGCACGATTGAAGCTGCCGAAGCGGATTCAACGATTGCTGGAGGGGGAGTCATTAATGAATGATGCATCAGGGCTTGTTGCATTCAAATTTGCGATAGCTGCAGCCGTGACGGGTGCTTTTTCCGCATGGGAAGCTTCCTTGAGCTTCGTTGTTATCTCACTAGGCGGATTGATCTTTGGGGCTATAATGGCGATGCTCTTCATCGGGCTGCGTCTCCTTTTGAGACGATTTGTTCTTGAGGATGCGACCGTACATATGCTGATTATTATTCTGACGCCGTTCTCCCTGTATATACTGGCGGAGGAGCTTGGATTATCCGGCATATTGGCTGCTGTAGCAGGCGGGATTGTTCATGCGATAGAGAAGGATCATTCGCGGACGGAGATGCTTGAGCTTAAGAAAGTGTCTGACAGCACATGGTCCGTTATCGTATTCGTGCTCAACGGACTCGTCTTTCTCATACTTGGTCTTCAGGTTCCAGAGGTCATGAATGCTATATTCGAGAATGAAGCGTACAGCAATAGTCATGCCATTGGCTATATCGTGCTCTTGTATGCCTTATTAATTGCGATTCGATTCGTATGGTTATATCTGGCTAGTCGGTTGCGGTGGAAGGTCGTCTTCGGCCAAGAAGAGGCCAGCGCACAGCTTCCGCTGAAGTCACTGCTGATCTTGTCAGTATCCGGCGTTCGGGGAGCCATTACACTTGCCGGAGCTTTCTCCATACCGCTGTTCTTGGACAATGGCGAGCATTTTCCACAGAGGGATCTTATTATATTTCTAGCTGCTGGAGTAATTCTGCTCTCCCTCTTAGTTGCAAGTGCTGCGCTGCCGCTTCTTACTCGAAAGACCAAATCAGGGCCTTCTGGTTGATCGGTAAGCTGTCTACGGAGACTAACTCAGATGGGGAAAATAAGGTGTGTGGACTTCACAAGCTTTATCCGTCTTGAAGAATGAGCAAACGCCGCACCATCCATTAGGAGGGTGCGGCGTTTGGTCGTCTATCCACTATTAGGCCGACTTCTATATGAGTTATGCTTTATCAGCCGAAGCTGATGGGGATAGCAGCAAGTCCTGAACCTGCTTCCACTGCGCCAAATGCTGCTCAAGCTGCTGGATTAGCAGACTAACATCACTTCTGAATGCTTCACTATTCTGATCTGATACGCTAGATACAGATTGGATGACATCCTCAGTCAATGGTGAACCTCCAGGGATATTAGCGAGCAGCTGGTGGAGCACGCCTTCGATTGCTGTTCCTGCAACGGCAGCAGGTGAAACAGCTGGAGTAGGCGAAGACGTGTCCTCCTTCATACTCTTGTCCTTCTTCACGACCTGCGGCTTAGGTTCGACTGGCTTAGCTTTCTCGGCTTTATTATGCTGGTAGACCGACCAAGTCTCGAGCAGGCCAGGGCCGCTCTTATACAACAATTTGTCCTTGGTTGCCGCAGACAGCTCTTTGTCCTTGAACAAACGGGCTATCTTCTTCACATCGCTGACCGGCATCTCATCTCTTGCCATAATGAGAGCTAGCGGATCGCGATGCTCGATGGGAAGATCCTTAAGAGGAATGAGTTGATCCTCTGTCAGCTTATCTTTCTTAATCTCGCTGCCGCTAATAATCAGTTTCTTGACAGCATTGCTGAATTTAAGGAGATCACATTTGTTCTTTATGTAAGCTTCAGGCTTGCCGAATTTGCTGGATAAGTATTTGGTAGATCTGCTGAACTTCGGATCATTCATCAGCTTGTTGAAGGCCTCGGCTTCCTCAATAGGGGAGAAGCCCTCGCGAGTTAGATTCTCGGCTACTTGCTCCAAATAAATCTCCAGCTCGTCCGTTACTTGAGATACGATACAAGGGATATGGGAATGACCAAGCGTTACACAGGCTTTGTAGCGTCTATTGCCATAAATGATCTTATAACGCCCGTTATCGATTGTTCTTACTTTGATCGGTGATAATAGTCCGATTTCTTCGATATTTCTCATTAGCTCTAGTAAAGCTTCCTCATCGAATTGGTATCTGGGTTGATCGCTATCTTCATCAATAAGTGCAGTTGGAAGTTGAATGATATCCATATTCTAATATATTCTCCTGTCGTTCGCTTAAGCAGCGTGATCTATCTATTATAGCATGCGGGTGCAGCATTTTATAATAGAGTAGGGGGAGAGTTCCTGCGAATTGTACATTCAAGAGTAGGGTTGCAGAGACACTTATTGACGAATTCAGTTTCCAATGTTAGTATACAGGTATTCCAACAAGAATAGTTGGTTTAATAACAATTAGCAGCTATGCTTTCTAGTCCACTAGAGGCGTGCATGACCGATGAATCATTGGTGTATGGCGTCTTTTTTTACATGTTCCTACTTGAGAAGGAGAGATACTTATGAGTTCGAATGCTTCCTTGAACCATTCTGAGAGCAAGAATCGTGATTATGACGCTCAAGTCACGAGCAATCGCATTCCGGAGTACCCCGTTAACCCGCTCATTCTGAATCGCTGGTCACCTCGTTCCTACTCAAGCAAGGAGGTTTCTCGCGAAACCTTATATACGGTGCTCGAGGCTGCTAGATGGGCACCTTCATCAAGCAATTTGCAGCCATGGAGATTCTATACGGCCGTTACACCAGCCGAGCATGAGCTCTTCAAGGCCTTCATTAATCCTCGGAATCGTCTATGGACCGACCAAGCACCAGTGCTTCTGCTAGTAGCCTCTACCCGATTGAAGGATAATGGTGAACCACATAGCTCTCACGCCTTCGACACAGGCGCTGCTTGGGCGACGCTGGCTCTGCAAGCGCGGCTACTAGGATTGTCCACCAGAGCGGTTGGAGGCTTCGATCATGCAATCGCCCGCAAGCTTCTGCAGGTGCCTGATGTCCTTGAACTGCATGCGGTTATCGCGCTTGGCTATCAAGGCTCGGCTGATGAGCTTGATCCTGCTTATCAGGAATTGGAGAAGCCAAACAGCCGTCGCCCCATAAGCGACAGCATACTGCCTATACCGAATCAATCCTAGATATAAGGCGAACTATAATAACGAGGTGACAACGATGGGAGACCTATTCAGACTGGCAACACCAGCGGATGCCGAGAATTTGCTTCAAGTAACGTATGACGCTTATGTGACTATCCGGGAGCTTGAGCTGCACTGGCCGGCTGCGAATGCAGACTTGGCGCTTATCGAGGATAATATTTCGAAGAATGACTGCTTCGTTCTTGAAAGTGATGGCCTTGTTCGAGCAACCGTAACGTTGTCGAAGACGGATGATCTCAGGCCCATTACAGATCTGCCATTTATTAAGTGGTTCGCTGTCGATCCTGCCTCGCAAGGCAAGGGCTATGGAGGAAAGCTGCTGGATTGGGTAGAAACGTCCATCATTCGAGATAAGCTTGGTGCTCCGGCTCTTACACTCGCAACAGCAGAGAAGCATCCATGGCTGCTGCCGATGTACGAGAGAAGGGGATATGAGCGTATCTACTCGTTTGATCCAGGCAATGGTGACGGGATCATGCATGTATTGCGTAAGATTGTGAATCCTGATCAATTCCAAAGCTACTTAAAGGATAATACAGCTGAGGAAGCCGCTCTCTAGCTGCAATTAGAGCATTCCACTCATTGGGTTGCACCTATATGCTGCTAGGGAATGATCATAATGGCTTGGCATAGCAATGCCGAGGTTTGCCGTCGTACATGCTCCGTGTGAACCGGAGGGTTAACCCAGCACTTTCGAGGTTCCTGATGCTTGCCTGATTGTCTGGGTGAACGGTCGAGTAGAGGAAGCGACAACCGCTCTCCCGGGCACGTGACTCACGCAGCCGATGGAACAATCGCTGCAGCCCTAGACCGCGCACAGATTCGTGCACAATCGTAGCATCCAGCACGGCGACATACGGCAATTCTGTATCTGGCAGCCCAAGCTCATTTCCAAGATTCCCGCTACTAAGCCCAGGGAACGCTAGAACGGTATAGGCTACGAGCTCTTCACCTAGATAAGCACCATAAATTTCTCCGTTGTGCTCGATAAGAAGACTTAGGCTCTCTTCATCGTCCATCGCGAACAGTTCCTGTGAGGGAAGACGGGACACAACGTCCGTCATAAGAGCCTGTATAAGCGTGACTTCTGCATGCTTCATACGGCGAATTTCGATAGGCATACCTTCTCTGTTATACATCTCTAAATCTCCTTCCCATACTTTTCGAGTGATTCATAGCATGATGTTCAGTTATTAATCGCAGCTTCACTCATCGTATCAAAGGAATGATTGTACGCCTAGTCGTAAGAAGTACAATCGTAAACAGACGAGAACAGGGCAGCCCATTGCTGGGCAGCCCTGTTTGTTTGTGATATAAGCAACATAAATAATATTATGTTAACTAATTTGCGAATCCCACTCATTCACTGTTCATTACTGCTGCGGGAACCCAATAAGTACTTATTGATTCTGGCTACATTAACGATGCCAACTAGATTAATGAACAATAGAATAATTCCCTCAGCATGCGAGATTGTACCATCATAGGCGAACAATATGATCGTGAATGCTGACAGCCACAAGTTAAGATGGATATACCTCGATAGGATCTTCACTTGTCACAACACACCCCTTTCCCATCTCAGCTCCAGTTACAGAACTGTCCTTATGAACTAAGTGTACCGCTTTCATACATCTATACGCAAAACGTAATTTTTGGTGTTTATTGGGCGGGCAAAATAACTTAATCACCCTTAGCGGAAGTCAGCATAACATACAACAATAATTCCTATTGCATTAGTATCCATTAACGAAGGGATTGATTGAGCTATGGGGAGAGAGTTCATAGAGCTATTCGACAAATGGTCAGAGGATTACAATCAAACTGTCACGGGTCACGATATAGAGTACAGAGAAGTATTCAAAAATTATGATGCCATACTGGATGCTGTAGCTTCTAGGTCGAGCGGTACGGTTATTGAATTCGGAGTAGGTACAGGCAATCTAACGGAAAAGCTGTTGAGTCAAGGCAGAAAAGTATACGGCATCGAGCCATCAGCCGGCATGCGTGAACAGATCGGGAAGCGGGAGCTGGACGTGATCCTGCTAGACGGAGATTTTCTTCAGTTCCCACATGTTCCAGAGCGAGTGGATTCAATTGTGAGCACCTATGCCTTCCATCATCTGACGGATGAGGAGAAGGAGCTTGCGATCGCAAGCTATGAGAAGCTGCTCGGCAAGAGCGGAAGAATCATATTTGCAGACACGGCATTCCGTCACGCTGAGGATCGAGAGCAGACGGAAGCAAGTGCGGAAAAGTCGGGTTACCTCAATCTTCTTCATGATCTAAAAACTGAATATTATACAACCTTAGATAAATTAGAGGCTATGTTCACCAAATATGGCTTCACTGTTACGTTCAGTAAGCTAAATCGCTTCGTATGGTTAATGGAGGCTGTCAAGCACAGGGATGGAGGCGAGCGCAATTGACCGTATATCGCCGTGTGAAGGATATGATCGGACATACGCCACTCGTTCAGCTAAGTGCATTCCCGCTTCCGCCTAAAGTACAGCTATTCGCTAAGCTTGAGTTTCTTAATCCAGGAGGCAGTGTGAAGGATCGTCTCGGTCAGAGTCTGCTTGAGGATGCCTTCGAGAAGGGTTATCTGCAGCATGGGGGCACTCTTATTGAAGCAACCGCGGGCAATACAGGAATCGGACTTGCCTTGGCCGCAGTTGGCAGAGGCATATCGGTTATTTTCGTCGTTCCTGAGAAATTCAGTGTCGAGAAGCAGCAGCTGATGATTGCGCTGGGCGCTACAATCGTTCATACTCCCACCTCCGAAGGCATGACGGGTGCTATTCGTAAGTCAGAAGAGCTCTTGACTCTCGTTCCTGGCTCTTATAGCCCCCGTCAATTCTCCAATCCAGTGAATCCCGACACGTATTATAAGACATTGGCTCCAGAGCTATGGGACGAGATGAATGGTCAGATCGATATCTTCGTGGCGGGGGCTGGCTCTGGCGGCACCTTCATGGGAACGGCGAGGTACTTGAAAGAGAAGTGTCCCCATATGAAGACGGTTATTGTAGAGCCGGAAGGGTCCATTCTAGGGGGAGGACTACCGCGCTCCCACAAAACGGAAGGTATAGGTGTCGAGAAGCTGGCCCCCTTCATGGACACTGCTTATTTCGACGCTGTACACACGATTAGAGACGAAGACGCTTTCACCCGAGTGAAGGAGCTTGCTCAGCTAGAGGGCTTGCTTGCAGGCAGCTCTTCGGGAGCAGCGCTGCATGCTTCCTTATTGGAAGCGGCACAGGCGGAGCCGGGAAGCCGCATCGTGACTGTTTTTCCTGACGGCAGTGACCGTTACTTGAGCAAACAGATCTACAACGGGGGGATATAGCATGAAGCGATTAACGAGGCTTATTCACGGCGGCATTCCCATAGATCCACATACAGGGGCGGTAAGTGTGCCGATCTATCAATCAAGCACCTATAAGCAGGAGGATGTTGGGGTTCACAAAGGCTATGAATATGCCCGGACAGGGAATCCTACTCGTCATGCCTTGGAAGAATTGATTAAGGATCTGGAGGAAGGGTCAAGGGGCTTTGCCTTCAGCTCAGGGATGGCAGCTATACAAGCTGTGCTGATGCTGTTCAATTCTGGCGATCATCTGTTATTCAACGATGATGTATACGGAGGCTCCTACCGAATTGCGACGAAAGTGATGAACCGGTTAGGGATAGACGTTACGTTCGTGGATACAACAGATCTATCTGAGGTGGAGAAGGCCATCCAGCCGAACACGAGGGCACTGTTCATAGAGACTCCTACGAATCCTCTGCTCAAAGTGACAGATATCGAGGCTGCTGCCAGACTGGCGCATGCACATCAGCTGCTCCTGATCGTCGATAATACATTCAGCACGCCTTATCTGCAAACGCCGCTGGCCTTGGGTGCGGATATTACGGTACATTCTGCAACCAAGTATCTTGGTGGACATAGCGATGTAGTTGCTGGTCTAGCTGTCGTGAATACGATGGAACTTGGGGAGAAGCTGCATTTTGTGCAAAATGCAACCGGCGGCGTACTCGCTCCTCATGATTCGTGGCTGCTTATTAGAGGGATGAAGACACTTGGGCTGCGGATGGAGGCACATGAGAAGAATGCCAGAGAGATCGCCAGCTATTTGTCGAAGCATCAGAGCGTTCGGAAAGTGTATTATCCCGGTCTTCCTGACCATCCTCAGCACAGTCTTGCGTTGCGGCAGGCGAGAGGATTCGGGGGCATGCTGGCATTCGACATTGGCAGCAAGGAGAGGGCGGCGGATATCGTCAAGAAGCTTCGTTACTTCACACTTGCGGAGAGCTTGGGAGCGGTAGAGAGTCTCATCTCGATACCGGCGAGAATGACTCATGCCTCGATTCCTGAGGAGCGGCGCAACAGCCTGGGTATCACGGACGGACTAATCCGTATATCTGCCGGAGTTGAAGATATCGATGATCTGATTGGAGATTTGGCAGAGGGTCTGGAAGGATAACTGTGCTCAGGCGTTGGATGTTAGCTGTTGAAATTGAAAAACAGTTGTGTTAAGCTTCTCTATACTTTAATGAATGGAGTTGAAAAGCATAATGTAATATTTCTTGCGATTCTATAAAACAATAAAAAGCGATTATTTCGCATGTTTATTTTTTATACGCAAGAAAGTTACTTATCTTTTCACTCAAACGATATCCTTATCTAGCCCGTAGTGGGCTTAGATTTGCTGTATTTATTTGAGCTACAAGAAGGTAACTTTCTTGTAGCTCTTATATTTATGGTATTGGAGGATGATTTCATGTCATTAATTAATGTTGCAAACCTGACTTTTGCCTATGATGGCAGTTACGATAACATATTTGAGAACGTAAGCTTTCAGATCGACACCGATTGGAAATTAGGTTTTACGGGGAGGAACGGCAGAGGAAAGACGACTTTTCTTAATCTACTGCTTGGCAAGTATGAATACAGCGGATCGATCTCTGCGCAGGTAAGCTTCGACTATTTCCCATTTCATGTAGAGAATAAGGAGCTTAATACGATCGATATCATCAGCGACATCTATCCCGATTATGTGCACTGGGAATTGATGCGAGAGCTAACATTACTTAAGGTGTCTGAGGATGTGCTGTATCGGCCCTTCGAGTCCTTATCTAATGGTGAGCAGACAAAGGTGCTGCTAGCTGCGTTGTTCCTGAAGGACAATAGCTTCCTATTAATCGATGAGCCTACCAATCATCTGGATATGGCTGCAAGAACGCTTGTCAGTCATTATCTGAACACGAAATCCGGGTTCATCCTCGTGTCTCACGACAGAGCCTTTCTGGATAACTGTGTCGATCATATCCTTGCAATCACTAAGACGAATATCGTTATTAGGCAGGGTAATTTCTCTGATTGGTGGGAGGATAAACAGAGACAAGATCAGTATGAGCTGGCAGAGAACGATAGGCTGCGCAGAGACATTAAGCACTTGTCGGAGTCTGCTAAGCGTACGAGCAATTGGTCTCACGAGGTAGAGCGAACGAAGAATGGCACAAGAAATTCAGGCTCTAAGGTAGACAAGGGATACATCGGACATAAGGCTGCGAAAATGATGAAGCGTTCCAAAGCGTTAGAGCACAGGCAGCATGCCGCTATGGATGAGAAATCCAAGCTACTTACCAACATTGAAAGCTCTGAGAGCTTGAAGCTTACACAGCTTCCTTTTCATAAAAATCAGCTTGTAGAGCTCGACAATGTATCGATTGAATATGATAAGAAGGTGGTTTGTCAACAAATAAGCTTCAGTATTGAGCAAGGTGATCGAATTGCTCTTTCAGGTAGGAACGGCTCAGGCAAATCAAGCATTATCAAGTTGATATGTGGTGAGGATATTCACTATACGGGTACCTTCAGAAAAGGAAGTCAGCTGAAAATATCGTATGTTTCACAGGAAACCTCGCATTTGCAAGGCAATTTAACGGACTATGCTAGAAATCACGACCTCGATGAGAGTCTATTCAAAGCGATCCTAACCAAATTGGATTTCTCCAGAGTGCAATTCGAGAAGGATATTGCAGCTTTCAGCGGTGGTCAGAAGAAGAAGGTGCTGCTGGCAAGAAGCCTCTGCGAGAAAGTGCATTTGTTCATTTGGGATGAACCGCTTAATTATATCGATGTTATTTCTCGCATGCAGATTGAAGAGCTGCTGCTGGAATATTCACCGACTATTCTGTTTGTAGAGCACGACCGTGAGTTCTGCAGCCGTATGGCAACGAAGCTCATTAAGCTCTAAATCTAGCTTTAAGCGTATGAGAAACTCATCCACTAGTAACACTAATGGGATGGGTTTTTTGTATGGCATTAGGGTACGTACATACGAAGGGGAATTGGAATGGAAATAGCAGTATGGGTCTTAGTCATCGTTATTGTTCTCGCGCTATCCTTTGATTTCATTAATGGCTTCCATGATACAGCCAATGCGATTGCAACGGCAATCTCAACTAGAGCATTAACCTTACGAACGGCCATTATTATGGCAGCGGGCATGAACTTCCTGGGAGCCATGCTGTTCACTGGCGTTGCCAAGACGATAGGCGGCAGCGTCGCGAATCCAGCTGATCTAGATAATGGGATTGAGATTGTCATTGCTACGCTCATAGCCGCTATCATCTGGAATCTAGTCACCTGGTGGCTCGGCATTCCATCTTCATCCTCTCATGCGCTAATTGGCGCACTTACGGGTGCTGTATTCGTAGGGGCAGGGTCAGACATGGTGAAGTGGGGCGGATTCATCAGTATCGTCAAGGGCTTGCTGCTCTCACCGTTGATCGCCTTCGCGATCGGATATGTCGTTATGACGGTTCTGAAGTGGATCTTCGCACATCGCAGTCCGCACTCCATCAATAAGGGCTTCCGCACCATCCAAGTGTTCACGGCGGCTCTGCAATCCTTCACACATGGGACGAATGATGCGCAGAAAGCGATGGGGATCATTACGTTCGCACTTGTTACGGCAGGAGCACAAGATACGCTCGACGTGCCTCTGTGGGTCAAAATCGCTTCGGCATCTGCGATGGCGCTAGGCACTTCCATTGGCGGGCGGAAGATTATTAAGACGATGGGAACGAAAATATTCAAGATCGAGCCCATTAATGGCTTCGCGGCAGATATTTCAGCGGCGAGCGTTATTTTCTCCGCTACATTATTGCATCTGCCAGTTAGTACGACTCATGCGATTACATCAGCGATTCTGGGGGTAGGCTCAGCCAAGCGCTTCTCCGCAGTCAATTGGTCGCTTGCTGGACAGATTGTATTGACATGGTTCATCACTATTCCAATATCTGCCTTGTTGTCTGCTCTTATATTTAAGGTGCTGTTCTAGAATTGATGAACATAATAATTATTATGTTAACTTTGTATGAATGACTTTGTTTGAGGTACAGATAAGCTTCATAGGTCAATGACCAACTCAGCCTAGTAAGCTGACTTTTTTGTTGTCGCCAAATTCAGATTCGAACATGATAATATGGCAATAGATGCCTTATTTACTTCAGTATTAGAGAATAAATCAGAGCTAGAAAGAGAAGAGGAGATTACAGACCATGCAGGTGCCAGATAAAACCTATAATACTGCGGTGGAAGCCACCCTTGAAGTGATTGGGGGCAAGTGGAAGCCTGTTATCTTGTTTCACTTGACGTTCGGCAAGAAGCGGAATGGAGAATTCTTACGATTAATGCCAGGGATCTCACAGAAAGTGCTAACCCAGCAGCTTGGGGAACTCGTTGATGATGGCATTGTGTACCGTATTTCTTATAATCAAGTACCACCAAAAGTGGAGTATGAGCTGACGGACTATGGATGGAGCTTGAAAGCTATTCTTCATCTCATGTGCAGATGGGGCGATGCGCATATTGAAAGGGTGTACGGCGATAGGGGAAGGATATTGTTCGAAGCCCCTCTGTCGGATGAATAAGGTACCATTAACCGGTCCCTTTATTAGAGGAACCGGTCATAGTCCTAGTACTATTGAATTAAGGAATGATCTTTCGATCGCGGAAGTCTTGAAAAATGTCTATAAACATTTTTTCGGTATCTACGTAGTCATGGAAGCCGAAGCGGCGCGCTTTGGAGCTGTCAGCGAAAAAGTCGTAATCCCAAGAGAACACAAAATCTCCGAACTTCCACGAGGAAACATCCTTATAGCTATTATTCATTAAACTATATTTCTCCACCATGGAGCGCCATAGCTCCTCCTTATCAGCCATAACAACATCTAACGTCATCGGCAGTGGCGGGGCAGTCTCGAGTTCGAAAAATGCTGCAATTTTCGGCCAAAGCTCATTCCATCGGAATAAATCTCCGTTCGTAATATTGAATGCCTGATTCGCACACCGTTCATCCGTTGCCGCCCAGACTGTCGCGTGAGCGAGTAAGGTCGCATCCGTCATCTCTAGCAGCGTATTGTAAGCTCCTGGCTTCCCGGGAAAACGCAGTGGTATTCCGAGCTCCTTCGACATGGAAGCATAGATGGCGATAACCATTGCGAGGTTCATCGGATTGCCTAATGCAAACCCACTGACGACAGATGGACGAAGGGCCGACCAAGTCCAACTGCTTCTGGGTTGACGGCTTTCAAGGAATTGCTGCTGATCAATATTGAATTCTGGAGGCATGTGGTTCGCATCTGTCTCCCGCGCAGGCGTCTTGAAGGGACCTAAATGTGCACCATACACCTTATAGCCTTGCATTAGGCTAATGTGCTGCAGGTTGTAAGCGATCGGTTCAATTGCATTGACCACGTTAACGAGCATAGCCAGATTGGGTTCAACCAGTTCGGCCCATGTAGGGCGATCCTGATAAGCAGCGTAGAAAATATGAGTAACGTCGGTAACACTGCCAAGCTTTGCGCTTGTATCCTCTTCATTCAGCAGATCTACTGCCACATACCTGACCTTACCGGAGTCTTCTCCACCACGCCGCGATACGCCTATGATATTCCATTCAGGGAGGGTTATCAGATAATCGATGAGATTCCTTCCGATTACTCCATTAGCTCCAACGACAAGAGCCGTTTTAGTTGAATTCGTTGCTTGTTGTATCATAGGTAATTCCTCCTCTGCTTTATGATGGTTATTGTGAGGCAGAAGAGTAAATCTGTGAAGTACGCACTTTGAACTCCTATAGTTACTTGAAAGTAATATTTAACTGTGGATGGAGGGAATGAGTCGACACGGTATTTTATGCTTCTCCCTTAAGCAATAAAGCAATAATCGACCTCGATGCAGCCGAGAGCGGGACACCGCGAAGTGTTGCGATACCAATATGGCGCTCTGGAAGGGAAGGCTTGAGTGGAATTTCCACAAGCTCACCACTGCTTAACTCCTCTAATATATAATTTCGAATGACGAAGGAGAGCCCGAATCCGCTTCGAGCGAACTGAACCAAGAGATCAATACTTCCCAGCTCGAACTCGGGCATTAGCGTAACACCATTAGAGGTGGCGTATTTGTCCAATGAACGTCTCGTGCTGCCTCCCTGCTCCAGCATAAGAAGAGGATAGTGATGGATGTCTTCGAGTGTTAATGCAGGGCCCTGCGCTAATCCAGCATAAGCCTTGCCGCCAACCAGACAGTCCTGGATTGAGCTGCAGAGATGGACATCAATCTGTTTATCCGATGCAGGCAAGCTGACAATTCCGAAATCGATAGCCCCTTCCTTGAGAAGGGAAATAGTCTCAGGGGTCGTTCGGTTCGTTACACGAATACGAATCTCTGGATATAGCTCGTGGAATTGCTCAAGAAAGGGAAGCAAATAGTGTTTGCACAGGGTATCGCTAGCGCCGATATTAATCTCACCACGCTGTAGGTCATGCAGATCAGCTAATGCCTTCTCGCCAATATCTACGTAATGGAAAGCTTTCTCTACATACTCGAATAGTACCTCACCCTCGGTCGTTAGCTTGACGCCTCTTGCTGTGCGGAAAAATAAAGCTCCTCCAAGCTTCGCTTCCAGCTGCTTGATGGTATGGCTCACAGCTGGCTGCGTGATATGCAGCTGTTGTGCTGCACGAGACAAGCTGCCTGTCCTTGCAGTCCAGTAGAAAACGCGATACCATTCCAAATTCACTTCCAATACCATTACCTCACTTTATATCAGATATTAGTAATATCAATTATTCTAATAAGTTTATTGCCATTATAATAAGCCATGTAATGGAAAACAAGCTGGGAGGCGGAGTATTTGACTGTAACCGCAATCGTAGGTGCGAATTGGGGAGACGAAGGCAAGGGGAAGATGACGGATGTTCTAGCTGCACAATCCTCTTATGTGGTTCGTTATCAAGGTGGAAGCAATGCAGGGCATACCATTATCAACGACTATGGCAAATTCTCGCTGCATATGCTGCCCTCTGGCGTGTTCTACCCGAATGTGACGAATATTATTGGTCCAGGAACCGCTGTAGATGTGGAAGTGCTGCTCGGAGAATTACAAGAGCTCGCCGCTAGAGGTGTTCCAGAGCCGAAGCTGATTATCTCAGAGCGTGCACAGGTGGTCTTGCCCGTGCATCGACTGTTCGACGAGCTCGAGGAAGAACGTCTCGGCGCACAGAGCTTCGGTTCGACGAAGCGTGGGATTGCACCATTTTATTCGGATAAATATGCGAAGCTGGGTATCCAGATAGGTGAGCTCCTTCACCCTAACCGGTTGAAGGAACGATTGATTCAAATGCTTGCCAGCAAAAATGTTCTGCTGCAGCATTTGTACGAACAGCCTCCGATTGAGCTGGATTCTTTACTCACATATCTACTAGAGCAAGGTAACGCTGTAGCATCATTCGTCGGCGATTCGACGGCTGTCTTGCATAATGCCTATAAGTCGAAGCTGCCCATCTTGCTCGAAGGGCAATTGGGAGCACTGCGTGATCCAGACCATGGCATTTATCCCTATTCGACTTCTTCATCCACACTGGCGGGATACGCACCAGTCGGAGCCGGGCTTCCACCCTATGCGATTACGGAAGTCATTGCGATCGTTAAAGCTTACTCCAGCTGTGTGGGCGCGGGGCCGTTCGTCTCTGAGATTCAAGGAAACGAAGCAGATGAGCTTCGACGCCTTGGCGGCGACGCGGGGGAATATGGAGCAACGACTGGGCGACCAAGGCGTATGGGATGGTTCGACGCAGTAGCCACGCGATATGGGTGTATGCTGCAAGGGGCAACAACAGCAGTATTGACCAATCTTGACGTTCTTGGCTATTTGGAGCAGATTCCGGTATGTGTAGCGTATGAGCTGGAGGACGGCAGTAGGCTGGATCACTTCCCTGTGACGTCAATCCTGCATACAGCCAAGCCTGTTCTTCATTATCTGCCAGGCTGGGGCTGCGATATTTCTCAGATTAAGCGATATGAGGACCTGCCTGAGAACGCCAAGAGCTATATCGAATTTGTACAATCTGCTATTGGGGTGAATGTCTCATCGGTGTCCGTTGGTCCAAGACGGGAACAAGTCATTCATCGTTAAAATGCCAAATTACGGACATGCAAACATACGTTCTATTTTGTTTATTTTGACCATTATTATAGAAAAAGCTGCGTTTTGCAGCTTTTTTTCGTTGAATATGCTGCCGTTTCATTATAAAAACTAGGTGTCATTGATCAATAAAATGCCCTAATTTACGGACTAAGAACATACGTTCTACTCTTTTTTTAATTAGGCCTCTTCAGAACTCCTGCTATAAAAGAATCTTATTTGAACAAGAAAAGGGTGAATTTGGAAGTGTGTGATGATATCATTAGTCATATAAAGCGAATCGCGTGATCGTAAGGAGGATACACAAATGACAGCAATCGAAGCAGGAATTATTCTACAAGGTAATGACATTGTTCTGCGCTATGCTCATGAATCTGATGCTGCTGCCTTTTATGAATTGATGCAGAATGCAGAGCTAACTAGGCTTACGGGGACGCAGCAATCGTATAGTTATGATGAAATCGTTCGTTGGATCAATCGAATTGCTATTCCAAGTGAAGAGCGGATCGACTTGATGATCGTATCGAAGGAGACGAACGAGCTGCTTGGGGAGGTTGTATTGAATGAGATTGATTCCATGAATCGCAGTGCTAATATTCGTATTGCTATCGGGGAGAAGCATACAGGCAAGGGCTTCGGATCAGAGGCGATGGCTCTCATGCTAGGGCATGGATTCTATACGTTAGAGCTACACCGGATTCATCTAGGTGTCTTCGCGTTTAATCCAAGGGCAATCCATGTCTATGGGAAGCTCGGATTCCGTCAGGAAGGCGTACAGCGTGATGTCCTGTTCGCATCAGGGCAATATCACGATATGATCATGATGGCCATACTCGAGGATGAATACAATGAAATGACGAAACGACAAAAGAGGAGCAACAATGATGCAGCTGAATAAAGCCACTATAGAGGATTTAGAAACCGTCTGTAGATTAGACAGTCTAATCATGGGCAACCAGAACAGGCGTATTATGCTCGCAGCAGCAATTGAGCGGAATGAGTGTATCCTAGCAAGACAAGAAGGGGCTGCAGTTGGATATGCCACCTTTGATTTATCCTTTTTTGGATACAGCTACATATCGCTAGTCATCATACATCCGGAATACCGAAGACTCGGTGTAGCCTCGGAGCTTATCAGCTATATCGAGGACAACTGCCTCACGGAGAAGCTATTTACTTCCACCAACGAATCTAATCTTGCTATGCAAAAGGTATGTGAGAGATTGGGCTATACGAGAAGCGGTGTCATTGAGAACCTGGATGAAGGCGATCCTGAACTCATTTATTTCAAAAGAGTAAGCTCGCCTAACTAATATTGATGGCATAGAACGGAGGAGGCTTCCAATGGATTTTAAAGCGCTTACTATGTTTCGTAATACGATTGCTGAAATAAAGAAATTGCAAAAAACACCCGATTCCATGCTTGTAGAACCGATTGCTGAAGGGAAATGGTCGATTAGAGAAATCATTGGGCATCTTTATTATTGGGATAAATTCAATCTGGAGCATGTGATTCCAGCCATGAGTAATGGCGCTCATCTGCCAGCCTATCCAGATCATGATCTGCATAATGAAGAAGCCATCCGCTACATAGAGAAATTCGACTCCGTTAACAGTATCATTAATCAGTTCGCGGACACTCGTCATTCCTTAGTAGAACGTATAAGCGGAATAGATCCAGAGGCCATATTTACAATTGGTGAAGAGCATCACACCTTCTCAGCAACAATTTTTTTAGATATTTTTGTTGAGCATGATCTTCATCATTTGAAGCAAATTGCCACCAAGCTGCAGCAGCCCGCGAATGATCTTCTTCAATCCATTACATGGCACGAGAGAAGTAATGCACTAACCGAATTATTAGACAGTAATCATCCCTATCAAACCTTGGCAATGGTTTCTGGACTGGAGGCAGAGGTAACTCAGATTAAACATGGTGATACCCTTATGGTGCTGAAAGTATGGAATAAGCAATCCAAGCCTGATATCTACAAACAATATCATTTGCTGGATCAGATGTTTAAGCAAGGGCTGGCTGTGTCACAGCCGCTCGGATGGGGGGAGGATGTCGATCGCAATGCGGTATTACTGATGAGCTTCGACGGGAATCCGTTAAGTAAGGTTAATTCCACTGTATGTAATAAGCTTGCGACCATTCTTATGGATATCCATCAATTGCCGCTTACAACGCTTGATCCTTCCACCCTGCAGCTCTATGATTTTATCAGCTATTTCTATCCAGCTGTCGATAAGCAGGAGGATATCTATGCTGTACTTCATCCGCTTGTGGAACAATGTGATATTACTCAGAATAACATCATTCACGGTGATTATAATCTCGGCAATATTGTTGAGGGAGCTAACGGTTATACGGTCATTGACTGGACGAATGGGCAGCTTGGTGATCCAAGATTTGATATCGCCTGGTCGGTATTTATAATTAACATATACATCGGGCCACGGTACGGGAAAATGTATCAGGACGCCTTTGCCGCAAGACATAGCTATTCGACAGACGAGCTCGAGAGGTTTGAAGCTCTTGCCTGCTTGAGATGGCTCTTACTCTATAGAACCGTGGAGGCTCTTCCTAAAAATAAACAAACCTTACCAAGGATCGTTAGCATACTGAAGAGCAATGCTTATCTAAATACGCATGTGTTGTCCCATGAAACCAGTCTAGCCTAGCTCGTAAGGTGAGACGCAAATAACCCCTAACCGAATCATACAGCTGGTTAGGGGTTATTAGGTATTGATTCCTTTACCTCATGTTACATATGTGCTTGGTACAGCCATTTCGACTCATTTTATTTAGTATGGCCGCGGTTGTGGCTGTGGTTGATTCGATTCACTCTGAACAGGCATATCTTGTTCCATATACGTTTTGTGACAGTACATATGGGATATACGCGGGATCATGACGGTCTCGCCAGCTTGCAGCTGATGCGGGTTAGCGATATGAGCATTAGCTTCTTCAAGAATAGGGTACGGCATGTTGTACATGTGTGATACACTCTCTAAGTTCTCTCCTGCTTGCGCTTGATGTTGAGCGAAGTACATGTCATTACGCGTGTCGTCTTCCCGGAAGAACGGAAAGAAAAAAGGGGAAAAGAAGAAGAAAGGAAATAAAGCACGCCTAGGGAAAAACGGATGACGAAAGGGACGGAACGGACGGCGGAAGCCGCCTCCACCAAAAGGGGTAAACGCACGATTCATTTTAACAACCTCCGTTAACATAGTCATTTGACTATTTACTCTATGTGTTGGAGTCATAATTGGTTCATGAATAGGTCAGGATTTCACAACTGAAAGTGATCTAGGCAAGCTTCGACATGCCTAGATCATTTGCTGTATACCACTATAGAGATCTAATCACTTTATCAATCATGCCGTATTCTACCGCTTCATCTGCGGACATGAAGTAATCACGGTCCATGTCTTTCTCAATGCGTTCTAACGGCTGTCCTGTCCGCTCAGCAGCGATCTGATTCAAGGTTTCTCGAATGCGGACGATCCTTCTCGCACTTATCGCGATATCGCTGGCTTGCCCTTGAGTGCCTCCATGAGGCTGATGAATCATAATTTCACTGTTCGGAAGCGCTGTGCGCTTGCCCTTGGCGCCTGCCAGCAGCAATATGGCAGCGAAGGAGGCAGCAAGCCCTGTACATATCGTATGCACATCGGGCTTAATGAATTGCATCGTATCGTAGATTGCGAAACCAGCCGAGGTTGAACCTCCAGGGCTATTAATGTACATGAAGATATCCTTCTCTGGGTCTTCAGCGGTGAGGAATAGCAATTGTGCAGTAATGCTGTTCGCAATCTGGTCATCGATTGCAGAGCCAAGGAAGATAATGCGATCCTTCAGCAGACGGGAATAGATATCATAGGAGCGCTCGCCGCGGTTCGTCTGTTCAACAACATAAGGGATAGGGATACTCATTGTTATAACCTCCATGGGGAATTGGTTTGCTTTCTCCTTGTAAACGAATAAACACTGCTATAAGATACGGCTTATAGAGCATTAGCACATCATTCAGAATCAAGTTGGATGTCGCGTATCTTTTGAACAGCTTCATTCGTTTATGAATTAAGGAATATACCGTTGAAGGAGGATGCGGCATGACGAATGAGAACAGCAAGCAGATCCAGCTCGCAGTATACCGTTACTGCTTATCGATAACAGGCTCTAATTGGGACGCCGAGGATTTGGTTCAAGATGCATGGGTGAAGGCATGGGGGATGTTGAAGGAGAATAAGCATGCGAACCCCGAAGCTTTGCTGATGAGGATTGCTCGGAATACGTGGATTGACCAAGCACGAAGAAACAAGGTGTTCACTAAAATAAGCAGATCTGAGAAACCACAAACGGTTACTTGGCCGGAATATGGTTCTGTAGAGCTTGAACATGCGTTTCAGTCTCTCGTTAAGCACTTATCCCCGCTCCAGAGGACCGTGTTCCTGCTGCGCGATGTGATTGGCTATTCCATAGAGCAGACAGCGGCTAGGCTCGGGATGTCAGAGGGTGCAATCAAGGCTGCCTCGCATCGGGCACGTCAGTCCCTAGGAGCTGTTCGAGATGAGCTCGAGCGGAGTGAGGAAGCAGCACCTGTAGATGAAGGGATGAGGGATTATATCCGAGCGATTGCTTCCGCTTATCAGTCAGACGATATGGATACACTAATAGCGTTAGCTCAAACTGATGGAATACCGCCCACAGTCGTTGCCGGAAGATTGCTTGGGAAAGTGGTTAATACAGCGAAGCAGCCAGCTATTCGTATGGCTGCTTAATAGACGAATGCATGACAAGGAAGGCCTGAAAACAGCTGGATTTGAATGACATGGTGGAAAGGTGATATAAGTATAAAATGAATATCAAGCGTACAAGGGGTTCCTCGTTGAGAAGAAATCACTGATTGAAGAGATTGAGGTAGTAATTTCTGAAGCTGGAACCGAACAAAATGGGTGGCCTTTTGGTATGTATTTAGTGATAAATGCCGACAATCCCAAGAAAAGGGGTTGTCAGCATTCTCATCTTGAATTAGTTTACAACGAATTCAATTACAATTGGAGTCGCTGGATCGAGTGTGTCTCCATCAGGAATAGTGATTTCAGCAGTGGTAACAGTTGAAGTATCAGCTGATTGGATCTGAGCATTAATATAAAGATTATAATATGCAGGTGCAGTTGGAAAGGCTGTGGCAGCAGCACCGGCATCATTGGTGGTGGCAGTAGCAAGAATATTATATGCAACGCCGACACCTGTACCGTCTCCTGCTGTAGCAGTAAATCTTCTGGCAGCCATAAAGGGTTTGACAATAGCCATAGTTCTCACCCCCTTTCTCAGTATTATTATATGAAAGTTACTAAGAAGGTTGAGGGCTTATCAATTGATAGAAATACACCAATTTTATGAGACTTGAGCAATGAATTGCATGATATTTACTATAATTGGTGAACCTGCATAAATAATGTTTCCTTGGGGGTAGAGATTTAATGCATTTGGATTTACGCTATATATGCTGCCTTCTTGCAATATCCCGTTAATGAAAAGATAGTTACAACTATTTATGCCCAAACTTGGAAAGGAAGTAATAGAATTTCCATTATCATCTGTGAACAGACTAGCTGAAATAATTATAGGGTCAGATAGTACTAGATCTGAAAGCGGAATATAAAAGAATCTATCTATCGAAGGTATAATGGTGACATCGGGCAGCGGACCAGGAGGTCCTTGTTCACCCTGAGGTCCCGGTGCCCCTTGCAACCCAGTAGGCCCCTGTACACCTTGAGGTCCCGGTGCCCCTTGCAACCCAGTAGACCCCTGTACACCTTGAGGTCCCGGTGCCCCTTGCAACCCAGTAGGCCCCTGTACACCTTGAGGTCCCGGCGGTCCTTGCAACCCAGTAGGCCCAAGTTCACCACGAGGTCTTTGCGGTCCTTGTATTCCTGGTGGAACTAGAATCGGAACATTAACTTTCTTTTGTACACATAACTTCTTTCGTACACACAACTTCTTTCGGATTAGCTTACATTTTTTTTTAGTGTTTTTCCTTTTCAGGGAACAAACGAATTTATTCCTTGTAAATAATATTACTTTTTTTCTTTTCTGTGTACGACATTTATGCTGTCTCTTTTTATGGGTTTTAAAGCATTTCAAATACAAACACCTCCCTGTACATTATGCAGTATGCAGAGCCAATTCTTCATGGATAGGCCGTAATTTCGATAAAATATTCCTTATTTCTCCTATGCCTATATTATGTCATCAATTAGTTAGATGAATGGACCATTGTCAGATAATTAGTAGACTGAAACCTATCTTCCCTAAAATAGGCTTGGTAGGCAAGGAGGAAGTATTAGATTAACCAACGGTAAGGTAAGAGAAGTTACGGAGTTAGCAGCAGTAGCAGAAGAGTCTTCTACTATAACCATTGATGAACTGGCGGAGGATGAACTTGAGCTGTATGCGACTATTCATTGCCGTGGAACGGGACTGTCCGAAGAGGGGATTCCAAGCATTGCTGCCAACAATAAAGTGGTCTACAACCGACCAGGATGGATCTTCTACGTCGCTCGCATCAGTGGTCATCCCGCAGCAGTTGGCGTCATGTATTTCCATAACGGCATCGCCTCTCTAACCTTTGCGGCAACGCTTCCCGAATATCGTAGGCTTGGCCTGCAGCAGGCGTTATTGCGCAGAAGAATTAGAGAGGCCTGCGATCAAGGCTGTGGACTTGTCGTTAGCCAATGCACGCTGCTGTCACCGAGTCATCGCAATATGGAGCGGGTCGGAATGAGAATCGGTTCTGTGAGATCGACATGGACAGAACTGTAATTCAACTTCGACAACCATTGATCGCAGTATGGTTTACATAATAAATTTTATGTAACCTTTATTTGGGTAACTATATCATTCTGTTCCTACCGGAATTAACGGAAATATAGTTTTAACCAAAAAGATGCAGGGAAACGATTGTGCACGAAGAATCTAGTATATGGAGCATGAGAACGCTTACGCTTCAGATGCTGGGTCTATACTACTTTACTCACAGAGAGGAAGTTGAAGATGACTATTCTTGGCAATCGTACGATTACACAGATTGGTATTCTCGTACGTGATATTGAGGCTACGAGTCAAGCCTACGCTGACTTCTTCGGCGTAGACAAGCCGCAATGGTTCCTAACCGATACGCCAGAGGTTGCTCAGACGGAGTATATGAGGGCGAAGTCAGAAGCGAGAGCGAAGCTTGCATTCTTCGATATGGGTTCGCTGCAGCTGGAGCTGATAGAACCGGACCACCACCCTAGTACTTGGAGAAACTATTTGGATGAACATGGTGAAGGACCGCATCACATAGCCTTTGTTATTGAAGGAATGAAAGAAAAGATTGCATTAATGGAAGCTAGAGGGATGGCTTTACAGCAAAAAGGTGAATATACAGGCGGGCGGTATGCGTATATGGACTCTTTTCCCCAGCTTAAGGTACTTATTGAACTGCTCGAGAACGATAAGAATGAAGCGAGCGAATAATACGCTTAGAGAGGAACGGCCTAGATGAACAAAACGATTCTAATCACAGGAGCTAATCGGGGACTTGGCTTGGAGCTAGTAATGGAAGCGCTTGAGAGAGGGCATTCCGTTATTGCTGGCGCCAGAAGCTTAGATGCGAACAGCTCTTTATCGGCCTTGAAGACAACCTACCCGGAACGATTAACGATCGTGACGTTGGATGTCGCTGATGAGTCCTCGATCGCAGAGGTTGCGGATGCGTTGACTATTAACGATCACTCAATCGATGCGATCGTGAACAATGCTGCAATACTCGCTGGGCGGGATAAGTCCATTGAACAGCTGGATATGGAGCAGCTCTCGTTATCTTTTGAGATCAATGTATTCGGCTCCATTCGAGTAGTTAAGCATCTGCTGCCTCTCATGAGACAAGGCGGAGGAACGATAATCAATATTTCCTCAGAAGCGGGAAGCATAACGAACGCTTATGGCGGCGACTATCCCTATGCGATGTCCAAGACCGCTCTCAACATGTTCTCCCAGCAGCTTAAGCATGCCGTGAAAGCAAGAGACATTGCTGTCTATGCCGTACATCCAGGCTGGATGCAGACGGATATGGGCGGCAGTAGTGCGCCTACCCATCCTCGTCAAAGCGCGGCAGGCATTATCGATCTCATAGAAAGAAAGGTTGTAACGGATACGACCTTCATCGATTACAAAGGAAATGCTATGCCCATTTAGATCATCCGTATAAAAGGAGCTATCCCTATAGTGAATACTCGAACGATTGTTGCAATTGTTGGCGATTATTATCACGCGGAGAGTATCATCACAGAAGCGATTGAGCATAGCTTAGCCTCATGGATTAGAAGCGGGAATGTACACATTCGTTATACCTCTGTAGAGCGATTGTCAGTGGAGCTGGAAGCGAAGCCGGATGCCGTTATCTTATTTAAGGATGATAAGCTGAATCCTTCGGATGACCATTGGTTAACGGAGGAGATCGAGCAGCAAATGTTAGCTTACGTTCATGAAGGCGGGGGCTGGCTTGCTTGGCATTCGGGTCTTGCTTCTTATCCGGTTGATGGTGCTTATGTATCCATGACACGCGGGTACTTCGATTATCACCCAGAGCAGACTCTTGTTCGGTTCGAGCCTGTTCAGCATACCGTTGATGATGCAGTAGCTGCAGATTCATCAGTAGCTTTCGAGTCCTTCGAAGAGCAATATTTCGTTCAGTGTGACGAAGAGAGCACTACCGTCTTCCTGAAGACCTCATCTAAGGACGGAGAATCCATCGGAGGCTGGTCGCATCCTTACGGTGATGGACGTGTATGCTGCTTAACCCCTGCACATAATCAGGCAAGCTTACTGCTGCCAGAGATGGCTAGGCTGCTGGAGATCTGTATTCGATGGTGTGCAAGAGCAGACTAACTTAGCTGAGCTGAGTAACACTACAAACCCAAAAATCCTCTAGCCTATCGTTTCACTCAAGAGTGACAATGGGCTAGAGGATTTCTTTTGTCCATATGGTTAAGTGTAAGCTACCATTCCGTATCCCATGCGCTTGCATAAGCGCTAAGACGACTGCTCTCGGTATTAGATGCTTCATAGCTCCGTTCTCTGTACGCTTCATTGCGTCTAGTGCCAGAGCCTAATCGTGTATCCACATCCATGATGTTAGCGAACATTTTGCTTTCCTGTCTTCTGATTTTGCGGGCTTCTTTTCGTTCCTGAGCAGTCTCGAATAGCTTAATCTCCTCATCTGTTTCTGGGAGAACCTCGGGTACAGGTGTTGGCTTGCCATCCTCGCCAAGTGCAACGAAGGTCAAGAAGGAGGTTGCGCACACTTTGCGTTCTCCAGTGAGGAGATCTTCTGTAATGACGCGAACGAATACCTCCATTGAAGTTGTATGCGCCCAAGTTACGAAGGCAGACAGACATACAGCGTCGCCTTTGCGAACAGGGTGGAGAAAGTCAACGGAGTCAGTCGATGCAGTAACAACCGGGTTACGTGCATGTCGAGTTGCGGCAATAGTGGCTACATCATCAATATAAGCCATTAATTTGCCGCCAAATATCGTACCATGATGATTCGTATCCGGTGGCAAAACAATGGAAGCTTTAATCGTATAGGATGCACTCGATGGTTTGCGCGAGCGCCTGTCAGTTGGGGTAAACATATGATTTCCTTCTTTCGGGTGTTTGATGTACAATGCTACTGAACTAATTTACACCCGAATGATGAATAGGTAAAATACATATATCGAATGGTTTTCATTCCTTTTAGCTATAACAGAAACTTGCGGAGGCCTGCGCATATGGATTTTCGACATTTGAAATATTTCACTGCTGTCGCTCAGCAAGGCAGCTTCACGAAAGCAGCTGAGGTGCTGCATGTCAGTCAGCCCACATTGTCTAAGATGGTAAGACTGCTTGAAGAGGAGCTCGACTGTATCTTATTCGATCGATCGGCGAAATCCATTAAACTAACCGATGCAGGGCAGACGATTCTGCGCTCATCGCAGCAGATTCTGAAGTCGATGGACAACATGACCGATGAGCTTAATGATCTCATGATGCTTCAGAAGGGAACGCTTCGTCTGGGCATTCCCCCTATGGTGGGCGGGCACTTCTTCTCTTCTATCATTGAGCGGTTCCATTACGTATACCCCAATATACAGATGAAGCTGGTCGAGCAGGGTGGAAAGCGCATTGAGGCGGATATCAAGAGCGGTGAGCTGGATGCTGGGCTTGTTATTCTACCAGTAGAAGCAGAGGATTCTTTTCACTTTCAGTCCGTTATGAACGATAAGCTCATGCTGGTTACAGATCCTTCCCATCGGCTGGCTGGAAGAGAGCGTGTGGATCTCATGGAATTGGAGCATGAACCGCTCATATTGTTCCGTGAGGAGTTCAGAGTGCATCATCTCATTAAAGACGCTTGCAGAGCGGAGGGATTCGAGCCTGAGGTTGTGTTCGAGAGCTCCCAATGGGATTTCATGACGGAGATGGTATCTGCGAAGCTAGGCATAACACTACTTCCTAATCGAGTATGCCGATCTCTTGACCGGGAGAGATTCAGGATCATTCAACTGGAACGTCCTGTTATTCCTTGGAGACTGGCCATGATCTGGAGTAAGGATAATTATATATCGTTCGCAGCAAGAGAGTGGATCAGTTTCGTTCAAGCAGATACCACTGACGCAGATACGGTTTCCTACTAGCGACTCCTTCTCGCTCCATGCATTTGCTAGTATAATAAGTGTCACTACTGTCAATTAAAGGAGACCAGACGTGACGAAGCCGAGATTATTCATTGGTTCTTCTAGAGAGGCGATCAAATATGTGAATGCCATACATAGAGCGCTACATTATTACGCAGAGGTAACTCCGTGGCATGCAGGCACGTTCAAAGCGAATGATTATACAATAGATGCACTTGAGCGTCAGCTTCAGGCAAGTGATTTTGCAGTATTCGTGTTGGCATCGGATGATATCGTGTTCATGAGAGGCAAATCGTATTTGGCTCCACGGGACAATACGGTTTTTGAGATGGGCATGTTCTGGGGTAAGCTTCGACGAGAACGGGTATTCTTTCTTATACCGGAAAGTGTACCTCATGAGCGAGAAGGGCAAGCTATTGATGAGTTTCATCTACCCTCTGATCTACAGGGATTAACGGTCCTGCATTATGAGCAGCGCTCAGACAACAATTACGATGCCGCTGTCAACTTAGCTTGTGATGAGGTTATGAGCCGAATTCAAGCGCTCGGTTTATTCAAAGATCCGGTACAGCTGCTTCAGCAACAGGTAATTGAGAAGAAACGTCGACAAAATCTGCTTCATTTTTTTTATGAATTCAACAAAAACACGTTCAATAAGCCTAACCACTATGAACAGATGTATGAAGCGATTCGCATAGCCTATGATCCATCACCACTGGAGGGCTACCGCGTTACGGGTGCAGCCATCTGGCAGGCTGAAATGGACGGAATGCGACAAATCGCAGGAAACGTTGGCAAAGGCCGGTTCTTTCCCTATCATACGAATGAAGGCAAAGCCGAAGGGGAGTCCAAGGTGCTCGTCGTGGATGCGTTCCTGAATAGCACAATGAGATTCCTAAAAATGGGAAAGCTTGTTGCGACAGGTTATTTGCTGTGTTATCCTGTTGGTAAGGAATATGTTATAACGGTTCATCTGGCAGGCTCTCATGCAGCCTCAGAATTTGAGCTGGCACAGCTTGCGGATCATAATAGTGAGCTTATGGACACCATTCATTATTTGTTTGGAGGGGATTCACAATGAACAAGACGAATGGAAGCAAGGAGAAACTTGGACTTATTCGTAAATCTACATCTAAGAAACGTAATGAGGATTCGGTGTATATCGCTCCTTCGTTAGATGGAAGCGACAAGGAATATGTTGTCGTCTTTGAACGCAAAGCGGTATATAAGAAGCCATCCTATATTTAATCAATCATAATCTAATGAATATATACCCGGAGCAATCCGGGTTTTTTGCGGTCTATAGCTAGGAGGTGGCCTGTCGTTATGAAGATCGTAGTGGTGTCTGATACGCATATGCCGCGTATGGCCAAAGCCTTGCCTCCAAGACTTCGACAGGAGCTGGATGATGCAGAGCTAATCATTCATGCCGGTGATTGGACTAGTCTGAATGTGTATGCCGAGCTTTCTCGCTATGCGAAAATTGTAGGAGTTGCTGGGAACAATGATGGTGAATCAATGATTAATAAGCTTGGACATCAGAAAATAGTGACCTGTCATACGAAGCGTATCGGTCTCCTTCACGGTCATCTGCCATCTCCCAAAAAAACAGCACAGCAAAATGCCGTACAGGCCTTCTCTGCTTCGGATGTAGACGCAATTGTGTTCGGACATTCACATATACCGCTGCTTAAGCATCACAATGGGATCCTCTTGTTCAATCCAGGATCGCCAACGGCTAAGAGGAAGCAGCCGCGGTACTCTTTTGGTATTCTAGAGATAGGCGAGGGTCCGATTCGAGCCAAACATGTTTATTACGACAATAAGGAATAATGAGGAACCAGGCTAATGCGAGTAATCAATCGCAGGCCTGGTTTTTTTTATAAGGTGAAAAGCTTATTGACATACCCCTATGGGGTATTATAAGATACAGTCATAAGGTTATACCCCCCTAGGGTATACGATACAACAGACAGAAACTGAGGTGGGTTATACGATGGACAATAAGCAAGCAACGTTAGAAATATCAGGCATGACCTGTGCCGCTTGTGCTAATCGGATCGAGAAGGGTTTGAATAAATTAGAGGGGATAACACAGGCTACTGTGAACTTCGCGTTAGAAACAACCCTTGTGGAATATAGCTCGGAAAAAATTGATGTCAGCGATATGATCAAGAAGGTCGAGCAGCTGGGTTACTCTGCGGTCATTAAAGTTGAAGAACAGAAGAGTGCTGACAGACGTCAACGCGAGCTGCGCAGGCAGATGGTGAAATGGATGAGCGGTGCGATCTTGTCATTCCCGCTTCTGTGGGCAATGGCTGGACATTTCTCCTTCACCTCGTTCTTATGGGTTCCAAGCCTATTCAACAATCCTTGGTTCCAATTCGCGCTCGCAACACCTGTTCAATTCTTGCTAGGCTGGTCTTTCTACAAAGGGGCTTATAAGGCACTGGCGAATCGAAGCGCGAATATGGATGTGCTCGTTGCACTAGGCACATCAGCTGCTTATTTCTACAGCTTATACTTAACCTTAACGTCTACTGGTCATGATTCACATGGTGCTATGATTGAGCTGTATTATGAAACGAGCTCCATACTCATTACATTGATTCTACTGGGCAAATGGTTTGAAGCTTTAGCGAAAGGTCGTTCTTCGGAAGCAATTAAGACATTAATGGGCTTGCAGGTGAAGACGGCGCTCGTATGGCGGAATGGTGAAGAGCTGCTCATTCCAATTGAACAGGTTGCGATTGGTGAACTCATTATGGTTAAGCCCGGTGAGAAAATACCAGTTGACGGTCAAATTATCGAGGGATCATCGGCAATTGATGAATCGATGCTGACTGGAGAAAGTCTCCCAGTAGACAAACGACCGGGAGACAATGTATATGGCGCAACGATTAATAAGAATGGCAGCTTCCAGATGAAGGCAACGAAGGTTGGCCGAGATACTGCGCTTGCTCAAATCATAAGAGTAGTCGAAGAAGCACAAGGCTCCAAAGCACCGATTCAACGGATTGCAGACCAGATATCGGGAATATTCGTACCGATCGTGGTAGGCATTGCGGCAGCAGCTTTCTTACTCTGGTACTTCTGGCTGGAGCCTGGGCAATTCGCTGGAGCGCTCGAGAAGGCGATTGCTGTGTTGGTCATTGCTTGTCCATGTGCGCTGGGATTAGCGACGCCCACCTCGATTATGGCTGGCTCTGGACGTGCGGCAGAATTCGGGATCTTGTTCAAAGGCGGGGAGCATCTGGAGACGACACAGCAGATTACAACCGTCCTGCTGGACAAGACTGGAACGGTTACACAAGGGAAGCCGACATTGACGGACGTTGCTGCATCACCGGCTTACACAGAGCATGAGCTGCTTGCTGTTGTAGGTGCGGCCGAGAATCGATCCGAGCATCCGCTTGCGGAAGCTATCGTCACGAATATTACGGCAAGAGGTATCCCGCTGCCTCAGGTTCAACAATTTGAATCTTTGCCGGGCTTCGGAATACATGCCGTCGTTGAAGGTAAGGAAGTACTCGTAGGAACTCGAGCTCTATTGCGCAAGTATGCGATTGAACAGCTGGATGAAGAAGCTTTGGCTAAAATGACTGAGTTGGAGGAGTCTGGTAAGACAGCCGTGCTCGCCGCAATTAATGGTCAATATGCCGGTCTTATTGCCGTAGCTGACACAATCAAGGATTCGTCTGTAGGAGCTGTTGCTAGAATGCGTGAGCTCGGACTAGACGTTGTGATGATTACAGGCGATAATGCTCGGACGGCTGCAGCTATTGCCCGTGAAGCTGGTATTGAGCATGTTATTGCAGAAGTGCTGCCTGAGGGGAAAGCGGATGAGGTCAAAAAGCTGCAAGCAGCAGGCAAGAAAGTCGCGATGGTAGGGGACGGTATTAATGATGCTCCCGCACTTGCGACAGCTGATATTGGCATGGCGATCGGTACAGGCACAGACGTTGCGATGGAAGCGGCGGATGTTACCTTAATGCGCGGTGACTTGAACAGCATTCCGGATGCGATATGGATGAGCAGAAGGACGATGAGTAATATTAAGCAAAACTTGTTCTGGGCACTTGCCTATAATGTGATTGGCATCCCTATTGCGGCTGCGGGCTGGTTAGCGCCGTGGGTGGCAGGTGCTGCGATGGCATTAAGCTCCGTATCGGTCGTTCTTAATGCATTAAGACTGCAGAGAATGAAGCTCTAAAGTGGAAAACTTGTCCTACCTCGTTCAAATCAGGTATTCTTAATAATAGCAGGCAAGCGATAACAACCGGAGGCTAGCGCTTCCGGTTGTTATCTTGCTTATAGTAGCTTATGCGTTGCGTAAGCTGGCTTCTAGGAAGGCCATCGTCTTCTCCCAGGCGTCTACAGCAGCCTCTGGATGATAGCCATCGCCCGTATCGTTGAAGAATGCATGCTTGGCGTTCGTGTAGATCACATAATCGAAAGCCTTCTCCTGCTGCTTCATCGCTTCAGCGAAATCCGGCACGAGAGAAGTAATACCCGTATCGAGTTCACCAAAGAAGCCAAACAAGGGGCTATGTATTCCAGCAGCAAGCTGAGCAGGAAGACGACCATAGAATACAACAGCTCCGTTAAGCTCTGGCTCAGCCGCGGCCAGTTCTGCGGAGATGGCGCCTCCCATACAGAAGCCTACGGAAGCAATCTGCCCCGAGCACAGCTCGCTGGAGTAAGGAGGTAATTCATGTTCTATATTGCGATTCTGGCTCTAATTGTCGTTTTGTTGTATATCTTTCTTATCTTCCCAACGCAGTGGTTGAAGGTAGAAAGGGTCAGCTTCAATGCAGGCCTCGGTCTCAAGATCATGCAAATTAGTGATTTACATGTGGAGAAAATCAGAATTAGCGCCAAGCGCATACAGAAGCTGATTCAGAGCGAGCAACCATCGTATATTGTTCTAACAGGGGATTTTACACAGAATGTACGTTATCTGTCCAAAGTGCAGCGCTATATCCATGCAATTGTCTCACAAGGTATTCCTGTATTTGCAGTCTTAGGCAATCATGATCACCGGCTGAAGGCGATGGAATTGGATAGGCTTATGATGATATTCAAGGCAGAAGGTGTTGAACTTCTGTCGAATCGGCATTATGATTGTGGAAAGTTCCATATGATTGGCATAGATGATTGGGGAACGAGACATAGCAAGGAAGATAAGGCCTATGGGAAGGCAGCACCTGACAAGCCGACCATCGTGTTGTCGCATGATCCGAATATCGTGCTTCACATGAAGCACAAGTATACGTATTTGATGGCAGGGCATTTCCATGGCATGCAGTTCCATGTGCCCTTCTTATTCGGGTTCATTAATAAAGGCAAGCTTGCTGCCAGCGGTGTCTACAAAGGCATGCATACCACCGAGAATGGCACCTTTTATATATCTAAAGGGATTAGTCAGGCCGGACCTAATGCTCGGTTCCTTATCCGGAGTGAAGTGACCCTTCATGAATTGTAAAGAGGAGAGGGTACAGATGGGTAAGCCGCAGGAGCAAGACAGCCATTGCCAGATCAAGCGAGTCGGAATCGTATTGGCCGTGCTGGAAGGCTATTATCTCATCGAGGTACACGGCAAGCAGCTCCGGATTCCGCACGAGAAGGCAGCAACAGATCTTATGGCCTCTGACAAAGTGGTATGGAACGGCAAGGTATGGATCATTACAGAATAGGATAAGAGGCGATTAGGATGAAAATGAAGGTGACAGCTGCCGCTACAGCCTGCTTCAAGCAGGAATGGGGCTTCAAGGACGAGGATAGCATACGCATCTATGTGAGATACAGCGGCGGAGGCGAGGATGCCTTCTCCTTCGGTATTATGAAGGATCAAGCGCGCTACCCACTCGTGTCAACAACTGCAGACGGCATCTATTTCTATATGGAAGAGAATGACGCATGGTATATGGATGGGAAGGATCTCACGATTGACCTTCGCCATGATAATATCGTATTCCTCCGGCACGATACACTGTAATAGCATAAGACGCTTCCTTCCACCGAATTGCTGGGAGGGAAGCGTCTTTTCGTTTAGGGTAGAGGAATCTTAATTGATTTTTTATAAATCGGGTAGAACCATTTCACTCCACTAGGTGTAAGTGTATCTGCAACTAAATGAGAAATATAGCCCCAGATAGCCACATTCATAATACCTGCTAATTGAAGCTGCTGCTGCAGGCCCCAGCCAATAGCTCCCCAGATCACAACAGCCCATACGGTATGCGTCATCCCGCGATGCTTAAGCCAAGGTGCTACGGCAACGAATGCACCGAACCCTATGAGCCAGTTCATACCATAATTAAAGCCTCCATAGATGAAACAAGCGCCTATCAAGCTGACCAGTCCATTGCGAATATTGCCTTGTCGCGCGACTAGTCCAAGCATTACGATAGCAACGGAAGCGATAGTGAGCTTCATGTTCACATAGCCGTCTGACAGATACAGATAGATAACAGCAGCGACTAATAGCCAGCCTCCCCAGTCAAGCGTTCTGTCCAGCAGCTTGGATAGCTTGCCGAGCTTGGAGCTTAGCAGACTTGGGCCATCCAGATCCGCACTTAAGGCGGATAGTGCGGCAACCGCGACGTAGGCGGCAGCATTCGTGAACGTGAACGGGTAGTAGATAGAGGCTGCTGCACCAATGGCAACCCCGATTGTAAGATGAGTAGAGCCTTTCATAATTCCTCCTGTGACTGACTATTCAAGTGTCAAACATACGTTCGCCATCTTATTATACAGGCTTCACAGGATTCGAACAATAGTGCGTACTGACTAGCGAGCTTAACGATGGCGGGGAGGACGGCGGTTGATTACTTCGGATACGACGAAGGCAAGCTCCTCGTTGCCGAATAGAGACAATACCTGAAGCACTGTATCGTCGTCAATGTCTTGGGCTTCTTCCTTGGGTATCGTCAGATCGATAGCCTCTTGTAGTGCAGTATTCATCACTTGCCCTGGATGCGCACGCTCATAGATTTCAAAAGGGTCCAGCTCCTGATTCACACACCACTGGGCGAACAAAAGGATCATCGTCTGTTCGTCGCGTTGATATTGATCAATAATGAATTGATCCATTTCTTTGTTATTCATTGCTAATTCCCCTTTTTGGCGTTAATATGGGTTCATTATATCGAATATTCTGCTTGAGGACGAGGGGGATACGATGAGCGAAACGATTCAGTTCTTCGCAAGAGCGCAAGAGTGGCGGAAATGGCTGGACGAGTATCATACGCAGGAAGCATTCCTATGGGTAGGCTTTTATAAAAAGAATACAGGCAAGCCGTCCATCACATGGCCAGAGTCTGTTGACGAGGCGTTATGCTACGGCTGGATAGACGGAATACGCAAAGGAATAGATGAAGAGAGCTACAAGATTCGCTTCACCCCTCGCAAATCCGGAAGTATATGGAGCTCTGTGAATATCAAGCGGATCGAAGAGCTAGAGCGTCTAGGACTTGTGCAGGCTGCAGGTAAGGAAGCCTATAGCAAGCGTAAGGAAGTAAGGTCTGAGGTTTACGCATATGAGCAACTAGGAGAACTCACATTAGGAGAATTAGAGGAACAGCAATTTCGGGCGAATGAGGGAGCATGGCTGTTCTTCGGCAAGCAAGCCCCTGGCTATAAGAAGACAGCCATCTGGTGGGTCATTAGCGCGAAGCGAGAGGATACTCGATTACGCAGACTACAGACACTCATTGAAGATTCTGAGCAGGGACGTAAGCTTCGTCAAGCGACTTGGAAGTCGAAAAGTGACTAAATGGAATGGAAGAGATGAGCAGGCAAGGATAATAAGGCGGTGGATGGACTTGGATAAAATAGCAGAAGAGCAATGTGAAGATACCTGTGAAGGTACGACCGAAATAGCAATGGTCGATCTGGAATCCTTGCGAATTGATGAACAGAAAGCAGTCGATTTGGCTGAGCTGTTCAAAGCGCTCGGCGATCCAACACGAGTAAAGCTGATCTATACCCTAATCAACAATGAATTGTGTGTGCATGACTTATGCGTAGTGCTCGGAATGACACAGTCTGCCGTATCCCATCAGCTTCGATATTTGCGTAACGTACGAATGGTGAAGCGCCGCAAAGCAGGGAAAACGGTCTATTATTCTATAGATGATGACCATGTGAAGGAAGTTTTTATGCAAACCCTCAAGCATTTGGAGCATGCTTAATTAATCAGTTCACTCCTATAGATAAACATCAGAAAAGGGTAACCCCTCAGCAGTAATAACTGCTGGGAGGTTACCCTTTGTCGTATGCCTGCCTATTATTTGTTGGTCTTCAGACTACCTTCATAAGGCTCAATATGGATATGAACATGGGAGATCTGATGCTCCTCGTGCATGCGTTGTTCAATCTCCTCGGTAATATCGTGACTCTCCACCACATTCAGCTGATGGTCAACACCAATTGTAACATCAACCAGCTTATTATTGCCGTGGATCCTTGCTTTAATATCTTTGATCTTGCGAACACCTGGTATAGTGCGGATCGTTTGCTTAATCGTCTGCAGCTCCGAATCATCGAAGCCATCCGTCAGGGCATGTGTGGCATCTCGAAAAATTCCCCATGCGGTTTTGCATATAATAAAACCAACGAGCAGGGCAGTCACTGGATCAAGCCATGGAAGGCCGAATTGAGAGCCAACAATTCCGATGAAGGCGCCGATGCTTACGAACGCATCTGAGCGATTATCCTGAGCAGCTGCCATCATGGCGTGACTTTTTATTCTTCTAGCCAGACGCACATTATATACGTACACCAGATAGATCACAGCTGCGCAGAACAGCGCAGTCCATGCAGCGATCATATCGGGGGATTCAATGATTGGCGTGCGGAAGTTCTGGAACGATTGATACAACACCTGTAATCCAACTGCGAACATAATGAAGGATGCGATCAATGCAGCGACTGTCTCTGCGCGATAATGGCCATACCGATGATCCTCGTCGGGCGGTTTGCGCGATATGCGAAGTCCAACTAGAACGGCAATGGAAGCAATAATATCCGTGGAGTTATTCAGCCCATCTGCTGATAATGCCTCGGAGCCTGAGAACCAACCGACCGTAAGCTTGAGAGCGGCCAAGCTAATATAAGCCATAATACTGAGCCATGCACCTGTTTCACCTTGCTTAATATCTTTGTAGCTGTTTTCCATGATTACCCCACTCTCAACAATGTACAACTATCATAATTGACGACAGGCGTGTGGGTCTAGAGAAACAGTGTTGTTACTAACTTAGAAAATAGGGGAGAGTAAACATTGTTGCACTAGTCTAAAACCATAGTTATATGTTAATCTTTGTGTGTATGTGTTGAATAAAACAGGATGGAGAGATAAGAATGCGGTCATTATACCGTTCTATCGCAATAATCTGCATTTTATTTAGTATGTTTACTCTGTTTGCTATACCCGCTCATGCCAATGCCGAAGTGCTTCATCCTGAGACAGAAATGACGGAGACCGTTCCAGAGATAGTACCCGAAATAAGAGCAGAGGCTGCGATTCTTATCGATGCCCAGACCGGTGTTGTCTTATTTGCCCAAAATGAGAATGAACGCTTATATCCCGCAAGCATCACGAAGATCGTGACTGGGATAATTGCACTTGAACAGTCACATTCAACCGACATTGTAACCGTATCCAAAGAAGCCCGCTATGAAGATGGAACACGGGTCTATCTGGCTGAGGGTGAGCAGAAGCCCATGCAGGACTTAATTGAAGGGATGCTCATTAATTCAGGCAATGATGCGGCAACAGCGATTGCCGAATATGTAGATGGGACCAAGGACGAATTCGCTGTAAGGATGAATATGTTCGTTCAGCAGCTAGGGCTATCCAACACAAACTTTGTTAATCCGAGTGGTCTGCATGACCCTAACCAATACACCACGGCATCCGATATGGCGGTCATTGCCCGCTACGCGATGAAGAACGAAAGCTTCAGAGAAATCGTCTCCACGAAGTCCAAGCCTTGGGTTGGATTGGAATGGGATTCTGAATTATATAACCATAACAAAATGATATGGAACTATGAAGGCTCTACCGGTATCAAGAATGGTTACACGAGTGCAGCTGGCTTCACTCTCGTATCATCGGCCAAACGAGGCAATAACGAATTTATCGGTGTAATTCTCCAATCGTCACGTGATAAAGACATATATAGTGATATGAGCACACTGCTTGATTACGGCTTCGAGCATTTCGACAGCACTATGATTCTGGATGCGAATGAGCCTAGAACCTATTCTACGCTCGACAAGGGTGAGAATGTGGAATTCTATGCTGCGGAGCCGGTATGGATTACGGTTAACAAGAACGACCAGCCTGTAATTAAGGTTAACTCAACTGGGCAATTATTCGTGCAATATGCATCGACTTATAGCGCAATAGAGCCTGTTGCAGACTTATTAAGTGCTGAGCCGATTAAAGAAGTTCAAATCGCATCAGTAGCTGGTGTGGACACCATAGAAGAACCTGGATCCAAATGGCCAATCGCCATTATGGCGGTGTGGCTGCTCAAGATTATGTTCATGCTGATGTGCGCAAGACTAATCATTAGGAAAAAGCGAAGAAAAGGCAGCTTGCAATAAGTAGATATAGGAGAAGAGGCTTCGTGGATCATGAAGCAATCTTCTCTTTTTTTTAGGGAGAAACGATTATTAATGTCATAAAATAGATTAGTTTATGACATTAATAATAAACATCGTATATTTTCGACAGCATTTTCTGTGCAAACTATACAAACCTGATAACAACCTTGGCAGTGATGACTTTATTCGTTTACAATAGGGGTATAACAAGAAATTGGAGGAATACAACAATGAGCAACAAAACTCGTATGATTCTGGACGTAGATACAGGAATAGATGATGCATTAGCTATTTTATACGCGCTTCTGTCACCAGAAATTAAGATGGAGGGAATTACGACAGGCTTCGGCAATATTGAGGTTGGACAAGCTACGGAGAATACGCTTCGCATCATTAAGCTTGCGAACTGTGGTTATGAGGTACCTGTAGCTGCTGGAGCTTCGAAACCATTGGAGCGCGAGTATGGGGGAGCCGTGCATCAGGTTCATGGACATAACGGTATTGGTGATGCTGAGATTCCGTCCTCGGGGCAACAGCCGATCGATGAATCTGCAGCTGACTTCATTATAAGAAAAGCACATGAGCTTCCAGGTGAGCTTGTTATCGTTACTGTGGGAAGAATGACTAACCTAGCATTGGCCTTGAAGAAGGACCCGTCTATTGCAGGCAAAATAAAAAATACGGTCGCGATGGGTGGAACTGTATTCGCTCCAGGGAATGTGACTCCAGTAAGTGAAGCGAATCTATGGGGAGATCCAGAGGCTGCGGCAATTGTGTTCGATTCTTCTGTCCCACTCACTATCGTAGGGCTGGATGTTACGATGAAGACGCTTCTAACCAAAGATCATCTAGCTTATCTTAGTCGTCATGCTCCTGCCCACAAGCAAAAGATCGTTACCTTCCTGCATGAATCCATGGAGCATTACTTCGAATTCTACCGTCAATCGAATAATTTCTTAGGGGAATGTCCGATGCACGATCCATTAGCAGTAGTTGTTGCTGTTAATCCATCGCTGGTATCGATAACCAAGATGAACGCAGTCATTGACACAGGTACAGGGCATACAGCTGGAATGATCATGACAGATCGCAGAGTGCGTTCGTCTGTCGGACGAGAAGTGGAATTCTGCCTGGAAGTTGATGCAGACAAGGCTCTTCGCCAAATGCTGTCTGTGTTCCTTGCAGAGTAGAGTTTATCTAATATTGGTTTAGTGACAGTATGCCCTATTACATAGTGCTCGAAGGGACGATTCAATCACCATGGAACATCGTTATTCACGTGAATCAAGATGCTATAAGACATCCAGAGTTTTTCCTACTGACGTCAATAATCACAATACCTTATTCGGCGGGAAATTAATGGCTTATATCGATGATATTGCTTCCATTGCTGCAACCAAGCACTGTAGAAAATCGGTTGTTACTGCATCAACAGATTCTGTCGATTTTCTGCAGCCCATCAGACCTACTGATTCTGTAAGTCTGGAGTCATTCGTTACATGGGCTGGACGTACTTCAGTAGAAGTGTTCGTGAAGGTCGTGAAGGAGGATTTGCTTGAGGGACACCGGATAGTAGCAGCAACATCATTCCTAACCTTCGTTGCATTGGATGAGAATAATAGGCCGGTACCTGTACCGGCGATTATTCCGGAGACAGAGGAAGAGATTAAGCTGTATGAAACTGCACCTCATCGTGCCGAGATGCGCAAAATACGCAGGGACGAGAGCAAGAAATTCGCTGGATATTTGACCGTACGACAGCCCTGGGATTGAATCAAATAGATATGAAAAAACGGCGCAGAGGATTAATTCTGCGCCGTTACTACGTAGTTCAAGCATATATATACAAACAAGGCAAGAATGACACATACCCCAAGTAATGAATATACAATTTTCCGTCCGTTCATAGCTGGCACCAACTTTCTATTCCTGATTGTTATTGATTATTATAAACGAGTTAATCCATAAAGTCATGAATGTCACGTACCTGTCACTTTCCAGTCTTTTTCCTTGCTTAGCTCTCCGCCTCGTCCTATACTTTTATAATCGGGATGGGCAAGCTATATGAACTGAAATCTTGCCCTTGCTGCGAAATTTATAAAGGTATGAAATGGCAAGAGGGGAATGAATCTCAATGGAAGAAGATTTACGCTTAGAAGAGCAGGAAGAGACCTCCATTACACAGGAAGAGTTTTTGGCTGCTGCAGAGCTGTTCCGGACAGCGTTTCCAAGCTTTGTCGGCGAAATTGAACGGGTAGAGGCGGATCGAGGCAAATTAAACGATTTTCAACTGATGTTAGCTGTGACTAGAGCCAAAGAAGACCTTGTTATTCTTGGCTGGGATTGTCGTAAAACAGTTAATGCGATATTCGATAATTACGTCGAGATTTATAAATCTGAAGGCAGGGGCGCCGCCGATGAATGGGCTGAATTCACATTCGGCTGCAGCAGAATTATGGTGCAACCACCTGAATATGTTAGCTACGTTGACGATGATAATGATGTCGAAATACCCGTAACGGTCACATTAGAAGCGAGAATAACAGAGCTTACAGCTCAAATTCAACAACAGGAAGTAGAGCTGCTGCAAAATTATCGCGAGCTATATCGCCTTCGAATTACAGCGAATCGCGAAGCTGGCATCGAAGAGAAGGTCGATCAAGCTCCTGACCCTGATCCTCTTGATAACGCTGACAATGGGGAATAACATAATCTTAGAAAAGGCTGTCTCAAAAGCTACTGGCTTGTGGGGCAGCCTTTTTGACGTGGCTAATGTTTGAGAGCAATAAGTCATTGCCTAACTCGTTAGCTTACTCTATTATAATTCTATAATCTTCCAGATACCTCATCTCATTCACGAAGAACTCCTCCAAATAATAAATTGAAAAGTTTTTTTGAGACTGTGTCGATTATGTCTTCTTCGGTTCGTCGTCTATATAGAGGCTGAGATTGAGCCCATATAACAAATCAATTAGTAAGGAGAGATACGATGTTCATAGCAGTGTCAAAAGACGGCACAAAGATTGCTTATGACAAGGCTGGTCAAGGGCCTCCCTTAGTACTTGTAGCAGGAGCGTTCAGCTATCGGAATTTCCCAGGTCAAGTGCAGCTAGCGAAGCTGTTGTCAGAGCACTTCACTGTTTACAACTACGACCGTCGAGGCCGTGGCGATAGTGGGGATACGCAGCCGTATGCCATAGCTCGTGAGATAGAAGACCTTCAAGCTATCATTGATGAGGCTGGAGGCGAGGCCTATGTGTGGGGACTATCATCCGGGGCGGTTCTTGCCTTGCAAGCAGCAGCAAGTGGACTAAACATTACCAAGCTGGCGCTTCATGAGCCTCCTTTAGTGGTTGATGGAGGAGATCGTAGGCCGCCGAATAACTTCGTAGGTCATGTTACTGAGCTCATTGCTCATAATCGGCGTTCCGAGGCTATCACCTATTTTATGACTAAGGGGATGGGGGCGCCTTCCTTTATTGTCGGTCTTATGCGTATTATGCCAGGTGTATGGTCTAGGCTCATGGCAGTTGCACACACACTTCCATATGATGCTGCGTTGTTAGAGGGATATATGGAAGGGAAGCGGCTTCCTGCCGGTTCGTGGAGCACGGTGAATATGCCAAGTGTAGTGCTCGAAGGTACAGAGAGTCCGATTGCACTGCGGCATGCCGCACAGAATGTAGCAGAAGTTCTCCCTAATGCGAAGCTGCTTAGCAAAAAGGGTCTGGGTCATACGAAGCAGCTCGATGCTCGCAAAATATCTATGGAGCTTATAGGATTCTTTTTAAACCATCGCTAATAGATCGAAGAGGAGGAATATATGATGAGATTTATGATGATTGTGAAAGCTACAACAGATTCTGAGGCTGGGGTTATGCCGAGCCAGGAGCTTATTGAGGCCATGCAGAAATACAATGAAGAGCTGGTTAAGGCTGGTGTACTGCTCGCTGCTGATGGGCTTCAGCCTAGTTCAAGTGGAATTAGAATTACTTATCCAGAGCCAGGAGGGAAATCCAAGGTTATAGATGGCCCATTCACGGAGGCCAAAGAAATGATTGCCGGATATACACTTATTGAAGTGAAATCGAGAGAGGAAGCAATTGAATGGGCACTTCGGATGCCTGATCCACACGGTAATGGGCAGGGAGAGATTGAGCTTAGACAAGTATTCGAGCCTGCTGAGATCATGGACGATCCCGATTCACTAGCGAGAGAAACGGTATTACGCAAGCAGGTTGAGGAGCAGAAAAAAGCGTGACTGCAACACATCGTACAATTGATGCGATATGGCGAATAGAGTCACCAAAGGTTATTGCGGCTTTGACTCGAATAGTACGGGATATAGGAGTTGCTGAGGATTTGGCACAGGATGCACTTGTTATTGCATTGGAGCGATGGCCAGAGACAGGCATTCCAGACAGCCCAGGTGCATGGCTAATGACGACAGCGAAGAGGCGTGCTATTGACCTGATTCGAAGGACCAAGGTTCGTGACCAGAAATATGTAGAGATTGCCCACAGCATGGATCTGTACGCGGAGGAAGACTTGGATAATGTGGGCATGGAGATTGGTGACGATCTCCTTCGTCTTATCTTTATGACTTGCCATCCTGTGTTATCTCAGGAAGCTAGAGTTGCTCTCACACTGCGTCTATTATGCGGACTAACAACTGACGAGATTGCACGATCGTTCTTAGCCGCCGAATCAACGATTGCACAGCGTATAGTTAGGGCTAAGAAAACACTTAATGTGGAGAAGGTTCCTTTTGAAGTGCCTGTTGGCGAAGAGCTGAGAGTTCGTATTACGGCCGTATTAGAAGTAATCTACCTCATGTTCAATGAAGGATATTCGGCCACCTCTGGGAATGATTGGATTCGACCATTATTGTGTCAGGAGGCTCTGCGATTAGGTCGCGTATTGGCTGAGATAGCGCCGCTTGAGCCAGAGGTTCATGGTCTAGTTTCCTTAATGGAGCTGCAAGCTTCGCGGCTCAAAACTCGTATTAGCTCTACAGGTGAACCGATACTATTAATGGATCAGAATCGCGCCTTATGGGATCGATTGTTAATTCGTCGGGGATTGGCCGCATTGGAGCGCTGTCAGAAGCTTGCACAGCCATATGGTCCATATGCTCTGCAGGCTTCAATATCTGCTTGCCATGCGCAGGCGACGGCGGTAGACAAGACAGATTGGATACGAATTTCTGCCTTATACGAAGCGCTGTCAAGGATTGCGCCTTCTCCAATTGTTGAATTGAATCGGGCAGTGGCCATTGCGATGGCCTTCGGGCCAGCATTTGGACTTCAGATTGTTGATCAGCTAAGAGCGGAAGGTTATCTGAAGGATTACCATTTGCTGCCGAGCGTGAGAGGGGATCTTCTAGAAAAACTCGGTCGATTCGCTGAAGCACGTATAGAATTTGAGCATGCTGCAACTCTAACCCGTAATGCCCGCGAGAAGAAGCTGTTACTTAATCGAGCTAATGTTTGTCAAATAAACCATGAAGGGGAGTATTAAGGATGAATCAAGAGGTTATAGATTTTATTGAAGCGTTGAAAGAGCCATGGCAGGTAGAGTTGTCTACAAAACTGCGAGAGGTCGTGCGGCAAGCTATTCCTGAGATGACAGAACGGATCCAGTATAAGAAGCCTCATTTTTTGAAGAACGGAAAATATGCTGCTGTTATTTCTACATCCAAAGACGCAGTTAGCTTTACGATCTTCAATGCTGCTGGATTGGAGCTCCAGGAAGGCATGTTCGATGGTCCTCCAGAAAGAAAAACGCTTAAGCTGCGTAAAGATGATTCCGTTGATTCACAGCTTTTGGTGACATTGCTTAGACGAGCTTCAGATTCGATCTAAGAGTGTTTGGCTTGCGATAATTTGGTTATGCTGGAAGTAGCGTTGTATGTGTAGCATTGGTATGACAAATAACTTCTTTGTTGCGATTAGATTAGCTCATGCAATATACAAATACTGGTAAGTGAATTGGTGATTTGAAAAGTACTAAAATAAAACTATGTGAAATTCACAATAAATTTGATTTAAAGTCTTAACGGTTTTAAAAAACATAATTTTAAAAAACAGCAGAACAGAATTAAATTTGAAGTTGAGCTGAGCTTTAAAAGTAATTAATAATGCAGATGAGTTGTGGAAAAAGGATTGATGCACAAGAAGAGATACACACAATGATCAATAATGACGTATTTACAAAAATGGGACAAAAAGGCTGAAGTAATAGTATCAGCCTTTTTTAACGGGCACTACTTTTACAAAATAGTATCAGCCTTTTTTAACGGGCACTACTTTTACACAAAACCCGTATTTTGTACATATGTCTATAAGTCTGTATAATTATCGTTACCACTCTAATGCGCGATGATGTCTGTGCAGCTAATCAGTAGGTAATCTCGATAGTGCCGCGAATCGATGCAGAATTGTGGAGCTGGGTAATCATGCATGCCGCTAGATCTGCTCTGGAAAGCCCCCTAAGCCCTTTCGGATTTTTCATCGGTTCGTTCAGTGCCACTCGATATTTGTCTGTGCGAGGACCATCGATTAATCTCGGCGGCCGGACAATCGTCCAATCCAGTTCGGACTTACGTACCCTTTGTTCCATGCGATCCATGTCTTCGTACAGGTGCTTGAATAAACGCATCACTACGTGTCTAGTGACCAGTCGCGACAACCAAGGGGTCTCCGGCGGTATTGCCAGAGTGGATGCAGATAAACAGACAAGTCGTCGCGTCCCCGCTTGACGCATGGCGTTCATAATATTATCTGTTCCTTCCGAGTACACGGTCGTCGGATTGCGGTGATTCACCCCAAGCGCCGATAATACGACCTCCATCCCCTCCATTGATTTATTCAGGGAGGAAGGATTCAACACATCCCCTTGCAAGACACGTAATCTATCATGCGACTTCTTAAACTGATCAGGTTGCCTGACAACAACAGTCACTTCGTGGCCTGCAACCAGCAACTGCTCTACCACCTGTAACCCTGTGCCGCCCGTGGCCCCGTAAACGATAACTTTCATTTCAACAACTCCCTTTATTATTGTGATAGTTATCATTAACTAACATATTAAAAAAATTATAGTGCCCATCCCTTGCAAAATGCAGAGATTGTCTCCCGGATGAATCGTTCCCTGTCCTCATCAATAAATTGCGTTCCCCAGAGAGAGGTGGATGAAAAATAGCCATACAGCATCGTAAGAAAGATCATAGCTTGTAAATGCGAATCGGAGGGAACCATTTTCTTCTGTTCTTGCATATTCACAAAATATTGAGCAATATACGTTTTTAGTTCCTTCGTATTGTAGGAAATCAACTCGGCGAGCTCCGGCATTGTCGTTCTTTCCTGAACAGCGATGAGAAAAACAGCCTTGTTGCGATACATCGAGTCGAGGTAGCCGTGCGCAATGTTTTCAAGATCTATTGTCAATTCCCAGACGATTTCTTCATCGAAAAGGTTTTTGAAGCTGGGAATATACGAATACCTTTTTACAGCCTCTTCCAAAATCTTTTTCTTCGTTTCAAAATGGCGGAAAACGGTCATTTCGCTGATTTGGCATGCTTGGGCGATTTCTTTGATTGACACCGACTTGAATCCTTTTTCCTGCATCAACTGAAGTGTTGCCAACAAGATTCGGTCGGCGGTACCTAATTCCGTTTCATTCATCTAAAAACCTCTTTCCACTCTATGTTAGTTATTAATAACTATCATTTATTATATGGTAGCAACTTACTGAAGTCAAATTCCCGTGCAGATGTAGGAAGCCGATGCCGTCCTTTTCGATGAGCCTACTCTCGGAGCGTGAATCCGAAGTGGTGCTCTATTCCCGCAAGAACTCCTTATTCAAGCAGCAGATCCTTGAATGAATATTTGCAATATTCTATTCTAACAACAGAAACAATCACCTCTAACACTTCATAAACTGGCCCCAGCGTATGATTTGCCTACAGCTTCGGTTCCTTCCACCAAGTCCTCCAGGAACGGGTTTTTCAGCGCATCGTGTAATGCTTAGGTATTGCCCCCAGACAGATTACCGTGCGGCAGCAAGTGAAATCCCCTCTATTTCTCCTAGTAAAGGTGAAATAACGAGGAAAGAACGATGTGGCATCCCTTTATTTTAAAACCACAAAAAGCAACATCGCTAAGGATGCTGCTTTTTACATAAAAAAAAATGAATGAATTACGTATATTTTTCGAACTCTTCCTTCAGCCAAATTTGATTTTGTTCTGCAATATATTGCTCAGCATTAATCAATAATGAAATGAGTTCTCTTCTACTCAATCTGGAATATCTCTTTTTTACAGATTCAATATCTCTTCCTAGCTTGATATTTCTATACATTGAATCTTCAATGACAATTTTTCTTTTATCTCAACGTTCTAATGTGTAGTTTCAAGAGCTACAATGTTCTAAATAATAGGAATAAAGTTCTTCGTTAGACTTCACTGTATTCTCTCCTCTGAGTAACGTTCGAGAAAATGTATATCGTCATGTTTCCTGGTTCGAGTTGATATAAGTAATGCTCAGCACCTTCTCTTTGCAAATCGTATGCACTTTGGGTCTCAACCCTTTCATCATATTGAATACCAGCTTCATCGAGGACAGTCAACACGTCGTTTAATGTCTGTTCCTGAAGCATCTTTGTTTTGCTTCCACAAGCACATAAAAGAATGACAATAAAAATGAGGATAGATAAAATCTTGTCATACCCTTACCCTCCTTTAAAGGTAAGACGTAGTTAAAGTGGGAATGTTGCGTAAATCTGCCCGTTAGCTTAAGAAAGAAATGGAGCAGCCGCCATAATCGGCTGTCGTCTCTATGTGTTTATTAAGCTATAACCGTTCCTTGCTGGTCGGTGCGAAATTGCCCTCATATAATTGTTAAAAAGGGGCTCCTGCTTAACTATGGTCCTACCAGGCGGAAGACTTGCCCAGCAGTGGGTTGCCCAATTTATACATGCGAAGTGTTCTATGATAGGAGCGTTTCATCCGACTCATCTGCCCGGCGAAATAGCTCTTAGGCATTTGAAGTGCCTCATGAATCGGCAGAACCCGACAGCTTCGCTGCATGCCTTCCTTCGAGATACATACCCAAGTCGGTATGTATTCAATTCCTGCGAGCCGAACGTAGCCGTCGGATGTTTTCCGAATTCGGATTCGAACAATAATACCAGATAAAGCGTCATCCTTGCCGTGTAGCCGCGTGGAAATAAAGTTACCCAGTGAATAGATCGCGAATCGTTTTCTCGTCCGTCCGTCTATGTCTTTCACAGTTCGGTACACTGCTGGCTGAAGAACATGCGGATGCGCGCCAAGAACCACATCAGCTCCCTGACGAAAGAAGAATCGGACCAGCTCCTTTTGGTGGGCAGATGGACTTCGGTGATATTCAAATCCGTTATGCATGCAGACTATAATGAAATCCGATATTCTCCGCAACCGTTTCAAATCCTGTTTCATACTCATGCGAACAAGCTTCTTAACGCCGGCAGGCTGCCCCTTAGGAACGGTAATGCCGTTCGTGTCCCTCGTATACGAGAGTATGCCAATACGAATTCCTTCGGCAACATGAACACAGAGCTTTCGAGACTCATCCCTGTTCCTGTACGTTCCGACATGGGCAATCCCGCTCTTATCAAGTACTTCGAGCGTCCGTTTGAGCCCGAGAACGCCATAATCCATGCAATGGTTATTTGCTGTAGCGAGCACATTGAAACCAATGGTCTTCAAAGCCGAGGCGAAGTTATCCGGACAATTGAAGAGTGGATTTCTATTCCTCGGATTCCGAATCGTCTTCATGTATCTGTCTTCCGATCCACCAGCAAAGGTTGTCTCGAGATTCCCTATCGTTAGATGCGCGTCCTGCAGATAGTGGGCAACTGGTTCAAACACCTGCTCGAAAGCATAACGCCCGTTATCACCAAGTTTATCACTGGTACGCATTGATCGAATAAGCAGTGGCTTCATCAAGAGATCTCCAACAGCAGCAATGATAATATCATCAGACATGCAATCTCCCTTTCTACAGTAGTCTAATTTTTCTAGACATTATATGTGATTCCACTCGACCTCGACACCTATTAGGAGACGAGTCGCTTACTTAAGTAATCGAGCCACGTAACGCTTCCATTTATTATGAATAGTCGGATTAATTGGAGCATTTAGGTATAGCTGGCTATAACTGAATACGTTGCTTATTTAGCATTCGTGCTTCTTGAGCGAAACTTATCAATATTGTTCCAAATGGCGAGTAGTATGTCACCCATGCATTCATCATAAGCATCGGGATGGACATGCTTTCGAACAAAGCTTTTTATGAGTCCTCCATATGTGTCAACCAGTTGGTAGATTGCCTTCTCGTTACGTTTCCGCAATTCTATGACCAACTCCATTGCTTCTATCTTCATTCCCTGCCTCCCACCCAAATCAGTACTACTTTAATATTCGTTCAAAAAGATAGTTTTCTATCACTTTACAATGCAAACTACTCGATTATACAAATTTTCTTTTAAAGTAAATTTTATTTCATCCACTTCAACAAGTACATAACGAAAAGGCAGCCGGAACTGATGGCCGGCTGCCGTCATTCAAATCACCTTGGTTTGGCCCATAGATTTTATGGTTACGGAAACTACATTAACACATATTGGAACTATCCTGCCTTAATGAAAAATGGAGCAGTCGCCGAATCACAAGCTGCTCCTTGGTTTATTGAACTAAAGTTTCCCGGTAGTTCAATCACGTAATATTAGAAAAATGTGTACAGTCCGTTTTCAAAATATTTGTATGCTCGCTTATCTAATATCTTTTTTCCGTATCCTTCAAAGAAAGCATCAATCTCCGATTTAGTTTCAATGGTATTGGGCTTTGGGCGAATCGCTAAAGATAAATCATATCTTGGGTCTCCAAACGCTCCACCGCTCCAATCAATTACACTAGCTACTTTTCCCTCATGAAAAATTACATTATCAATAGTAAAATCACCATGAATTAATGTGTTCTTTACTGGCGCGGGTTTGTTCGTTATTAATTCCTCCAGTAATTCAGGCGTTCCATCGACCGAATAATGTTTAAGATTAAATCCTGCCTTTCGCAACATTTCTTCCAACCAAACAGAATCCCACATTATTTCTTTTGGGCATGAAGTTGAATGAATTTGTGCTAAGACTGCGCCAAATTCGAATATCATTTCATGCTTCTTATTCTTATTTTTCACACCAGGTAATGCTTGTCTTAAGGTTTCTCCCTCGAAATACTGCATCAATGCCCACGATTGGCTCTCGTCTGTTTGCTCTACGAATCGGTAAACGCTGGGGATTGGTAACGATGTGTTATTTAGATATTTGAGGACGTGTATTTCATTTGACAACCAAGAACAATACTGCTCGCCCCTCGTTCGTTTTAAAACAAAGCGCCCCGTTGCGCTTTCAACTATTCCAACATCTGATGTATGACCTTGCCTTTGGGAAATTGATGTCATATACTGAACCTAAGTAGTCAAATATTTCGTGGGGGATTTTATGAACTTTGATTGGAAGCATAAAATAACCACCTCTACGTTCTCCTTTATATTAACAAACACATTATTTGAACTCTACTGCCCTTTCGCTTAATGAAAAATGGGACAATTGCCGGATCGCAATCTGCTCCATGATGTATTGAACTATCGTTCTCCGTTTGTTCAAACGTATGGGAGAACCCACTCTTTTATTTGAGATGCAACTAAGGTAACATCAGTATCCGTTGTATCAAAAGTAGGCATAGGTGGGTTAAAGTTCTTATCGGCAATATCAAGCAATGCCTTAGCAAAGTTTTTGTGGTCCTGAATCATTTCCTCAGACCAATTTCTTTCAAGTAAGCGTTTCTCACGAATTTCTTCATTACATTGTAGGTTTAGGTAATATACATGCTTAAAATAAGGATAATCGACACATTTTTCAATATCCCATGTCCTCCGTGCCGTGACTGCATCGGATTAGAAACGAATCGCTGCGGTTTTAGAGACGTACCGAAAAACGTAGTAACAAGATAAAACCTGCACAAATAAGTGCAGGTTTTTCTGTTTCGCAATCCTATTACTATTGAGAGATTCTGCCAGTTAGCGCAATAACTCGTGTTCTTTTTGGTACACGGTAAACTTTATCGAACCAAATTCAGACTACTAATAATTTTATATTCCCCACTACCTAGGTGTATGGGTTCCGCATCATCTAATAGCAGCGTTGCTTTCGTATTAACCGGAATATGCAGCTTAACTTCTTGCCTTTCTTCATCTTGTCTCCATTCCACGCGGATGATACCATGTATGCTTTCATAGGAACCCTTTGCAAAATCAAGCCCGCATGAAAAATCTGGTTTGATCAGAAGTTGATTAAAAGTGGTGCCCGTCTGCTGAATACCAAGCACTCTGCGATAAATAAAATCCCCGACGCAACCGAAGGCGTAATGATTGAATGAACCATCACCAACCTTTCCATCTTGTCTGATCGCGTCCCATGACTCCCATATTGTTGTCGCCCCATGCTCAATTTCATAGAACCACGATGGATATTGTGTTTGATATAGCAGTTCGTATGCTACATCTTTATGACCATTGTCATACAAGACATCTAAGAGGTACGGAACAGACATAAAGCCCGTATCCAGACAATTTCCATTTAGTCGTATAAGTTCAACAAGTTTATTAGCTAGCAACGGTTTTTTGACATCCGATACCATTCTCATTTGTAGAGCCAATACATAGTTTCCTTGCATAGAATTTTTAATCATGCCGTCCTCTGAAACATATTCCTCCTCATAGGCCTGTCGAATTCTTTCAGCTAAACCTTGATATTCAAAAGATTTATCAGTATGTCCAAGTATTGAACAGATCTGGCTGAAAATATCAGCACTATTGGCGTAAAGTGAAGTGCTCACTAGATCCTTTGTCAAATAAGCTGATTTCGGACCGTCTGCAAAACCCGCTTCATTGACGATGCTAGGAGCCAGCCAATCTCCCAAATGAAATCCCGTATTAATAATGAATTTCTGATTATCCAACTTTCTACCATCCATGGCTGCAGCTTCTGGAGGAAGCTCCGATGCCGTTCTTTCCAAGTGTTCCATCCACTGTTCCATGGCCTCGAAATGATCAGACAATATATGGGTATCACCATAACATTGGTACAAATCCCAAGGAAGCGTCACGATAACGTCACCCCAACCGATAGATCCTGAAAAGTGCATATGCATGTAGCTTCTAAGTTTAGGAACGATATTAAGCACTTGGCCATCCGACAGTTGATCCGCTGTAAGATTCCGAATCCAGGAATCAAAGAAGTTAATGAGATTCTGGTTATAGAGTGCTGTCTTCGCATATATGAGCACATCTCCTGTCCAACCCGCCTTCTCTCGAGTAGGACAATCGGTAGGAATTCCTATCATGTTAGATCGCTGACTCCAATATATATTGGATTGAAGCTGATTAAGCTTTTCATTAGAGCAATGAAAGCTTCCTGTAATCTCATTGTCAGAACTAATTGCGATCGCCTGAAATTGGTCTACACTAAGTTCGCCGATATATCCTTTGACTCGGACGTACCGAAACCCATGGTACGTAAATTTCGGTTCAAACACTTCTGTTTCAGAACTAGAACAAATATAAATATCCGTTTGTTTGCGATGGTCGTTCGAGAAAGGATAATAGAAGTTTCCGTTGTCATCTAAAGTCTCACCATGTTCAAAAGTAACTTCCATTCCTTCAAATCCGGTTATTTTTGCCCTGATATACCCTGCCATATTTTGACCAAAGTCAATGACCGTGTCTCCATTTGGTGTTGTCAGTATGCTTTGGGCATCTATTACGGCAAATGCTCGGATCGGCGGATTGGATTGCGCAAACAGTCGATGCTTTTTGAAGTCTTTTACCTCAACGTTACCCCAAGCTGAATCATCAAAGCCTGCAATCGAATATACGTCCTTTCCCATTCTCGCATCGTATTTAACGCCGGTAAATAAATCCGCGTATCGATAAGGTCCATTATATGAAAATTTAAACGTTTCGTCAGAGTTGATCGTTTCAATAGAGCCATCCTCAAAAGTGATTTCCAGCTGTAACAATAAGCCGAGCGTATCGCCATAATCATTGCCTCGGCCGGTGGCTAACTTGCTTTTGTACCAACCATCCGCTATGGTCACGCCTAAGGCATTATCTCCATGAAGGACATGGTTAGTAACGTCATAGGTTTGATATTTTAGAAGTTTATCATAGGATGTATATTCAGGCGCGAGAAGAACATCAGTAATGGCTCTGCCATTAACTTGAATGTCGTAAACGCCATGTGTGGTCATATAAATTCTAGCTTTATTAACCTTTTTAGAAACCCCAAAATCTTTTCTAATCATCACGGCAGGATGATAAGGCTGTAGAGGGAGACTTGCCATAACCGCATCCAAATCAATGTAATCTGGGTTTTCTCCTTTCATCATTTTGCCGACGAACTCATACCAAATTTCTTCTGCGGTGATATAAGGGTTATGTTCAAGTGACTCTAATGGCTCGGGTTCTATGAACGAGGCTGTCCAATCCCTCTCATCTAAAAATGCCGTTTCAAATGTGTTCTCTTCCGATTCGGCTTGATGATCAGCGTCATCCCAAATGAAGATTTGATATCGGTATTTCGTTCGGGAGACCAAAGAATCTCCCTCGTAGGGAATCGCAAACGTTCGTCCACTTTCTATCCGTCCGCTGTCCCACATCACCCTTTCTCCTTGATGAACGACAATTTTATAAGCTTTTTGATAAGTATTATTCCTGTCCGAAGTAATTTTCCAGCCAAAGATAGGAGTTAGTTTATCAATGCCAATCGGATTTGTTGAATAATCACATTGAACGTTAATAATGCAAAGCATATTGTATCCCCCATGAATGAAAATTCAGTTATTTGATTACATTTATTTGAATGGTCTGCTGTTTGCGTTCTTCCGCAGCGACCTTTTCCGTAGTAATCGTTCCCGCTTCAGTCGGTCTAACAACTGCCAATACCATTCCATCAAAGGTAGTTCTCTCCTTATCGAAGAAATTCTCCTCTGATTCTGGATTAGCGCTGCCGAAGCCTTGAACAACGCCTGGACCTTCAATATCAATCGCAGCTTTCCGGTCAATGGAAGTGAACAAATTCCCTGCTTATTTGTAAGACTAATCATGACCAACGACAGATCAATGTCAGATGCAGCAATTTCCATCCGGTCAGCTTCTACGTTCATCACAACTTCGCCGCTGGCCGAATGAAGTACCATACGACCGATTTCTAAACCTTTAATGTATGCCACCGCTGTAAGGTCTCCCGCTTCGTAAACGGTATTGAATTCAGCTTTATACCGATTTTCTTCACCTGTTGGGGCTTTACCAACAGATCGACCATTACTCAAGAGTTCAACTTCTTCTGCATCAGCATACACTTCTACCTTAATCGGCTTACTCTCAAAGACATTCCGCGTCCAGCTCGAGACGGAATGACTCCAGCCCCAGGCAGACAGGATAGTCTGTAAGGATAATTAATAGAAGGAAAAAAGGAGAGTATCTCTATATCGAGCATACTCCCTTTTTTGTTGTCTATAGTTAGTAGTCGCCTTCTCAGGCTTCCAAATTCACTGCAGTATTGAACTGCTCCAGCAGCATGCTTAAGGTCTCTTCCGTCATCGCCCCTCCCGTAAACGGAAGCAATGCACGTATCGGCATATAACGCATCATCGCCAGCATCATATCTGAAGAAACTGCATCCGAAGGACCAGACTGAGGAGCCATATTCTGCAAAAACTGCAGAATAGGTGCGGTCTTAGGATTGGCCATAAGCTCGCCAAGTGTGGAATTACGATGAAATACCGGCACCGATTCAATCGTTGACACCAGATGTAACGAAGCAGCAAGCTGAATATCTCGCGATGATTTGCCGACAAGAATACGGTATTCACCGGTTTCAGCTTCCCAATCGCCAAGGGACGTGTTATAACTGGCAAAGCTTCGTTTGTCGAGCGTGAAATGGACCGACTGTTCTTCACCCGGTTCAAGCATAACTTTGGCGAAGCCCTTAAGCTCCATTTCCGGCTGGATCATGCTGGATTCTACATCCTTCACATACAACTGGACAACTTCCTGACCTCGGCGTGCCCCCGTATTCTTGATGGTGACAGTCACGTCAACCATTTCCTGATCAGTCATTTGTGCCTTGCTTACATGTAACCCGGTGTAGTCAAAGGTTGTGTAGCTAAGTCCATGTCCGAATGCAAACAATGGTTCAATATCTTTGGCATCGTAATACCGGTAACCAACAAATAGGCCCTCGCGGTATTCCACACGATCACCTTCACCTGGGAAATTGAGGTATGAAGGGTTATGTCTCAGACTAGCCGGGAACGTTTCGGCTAGCTTACCGCTCGGATTGGCTTCTCCAAACAAGAGATCGGCTATTGCTCCACCCGTCGCTTGACCACCCAAATAACCTTCAAGCACCGCTTTAACAAGAGGCAGCCACGGCATGACGACAGGCGCACCATTGCTAAGCACCACGACTATATTCGGCTGAACCTTGGAAATCTCATTAATTAATCTCTGTTGATTGCTCGGCAAGTCCAGATGGCTGCGGTCATAGCCCTCGGATTCATACCGGTCTGGTAAGCCCACGAATAACACCGCAACTTCGGAAGAAGCCGCCTGCCGCTTAGCTTCATCTATCAACGCTTCATTAATATCATCCAATTCAATATCATAGCCTTGAGCGTATACAACAGTGGCCGCGTCTCCCGCAAGTTTAATGATTTCTTGATAGGCATGATCCAACTGGGTTGGATGGATATGCGAGCTTCCTCCGCCTTGGTAGCGCACCTTGTCTGCCATTTCCCCAATTACTGCAATTTTGCAGTTTTTCTCCAAAGGCAGAATGTCATTCTCGTTTTTTAACAATACCATCGTTTCTCTGGCCGTTTCCCGCGCCAACCTATGATGAGCCTCTCGATCGTATACGGCACCAGCCTTTCGACTGTTTGCTGCTTTGAATATGACCGTAAGCAGGCGTTCTACTGATTCGTCCAGCAGTGATTCATCAAGCTTGCCAGAGAGGACTGCTTCAACAATTTTCTTCTGACCAACACCGTGACTGGCGGGCATCTCCAACTCCATCCCAGCGGCAACGCTCGCGTCTGCTTCGTTGACTGCTCCCCAGTCAGATACTACTATGCCGAGATGTCCCCATTCCTGCTTCAATATAGAAGTCAGCAATCTGGTATTTTCCGAGCAATATTCGCCGTTGAGTCGGTTATAGGCAGACATGACGGTCCAAGGCTGCGATTTCTTGACTGCAATCTCAAAGCCAGTCAAATAAACTTCACGAAGCGTCCTTTCATCCACAACAGCATCGGTCGTCATACGGCGATGCTCTTGATTGTTAACGGCGAAGTGCTTCAATGAAGTGCCAACTCCCTGACTTTGTACTCCCGCTATGTGTGCTGCTGCCATTTCACCAGTCAAGTATGGATCTTCAGAGAAATATTCAAAGTTACGGCCACAAAGCGGAGAACGTTTGATATTGGCTCCAGGTCCAAGCAAAATAGCTACCTCTTCCGCCTGGCTTTCTTTACCGAGAGCTTCTCCAACGCGTTGAACAAGCTCTCGGTTCCATGAGCTTGCAAGCCCAGCAGCTGACGGGAAACAGGTGGCGGGAACGCTTTCATTCAAGCCAAGATGGTCGGACGGACCTTTTTGTTTGCGTACGCCATGCGGACCGTCTGTCAATGTAATGGAAGGAATTCCTAGCCTGTCTATTGCTTTCGTTGTCCAGAAGGAATCTCCCGAGCATAGTCCTGCCTTCTCTTCGAGCGTTAATTGTTGTACCAGCTGATTAATATCCTGTTTCATTATTGAATCTCTCCTTATTTTGTAATAAATTTTACGCCTTGTGACTTCTTCTTTTCTCCAGGTCATTTAGTATCTGGACATACTGCTTCTCCAGTGAGAATTTGAACAGAAGAATCGCTATGAGAATATAGACGATTATAGGAACATAAATATTAAAGCCAATAATCATCTGTCTGGCTGCTTCCCCTTGTTCGGCAGCACCTTCCTTGTAATTCCCCCATGCCAGCATCCAGCCGATCAACGCGGTGCCAATAGCCGTACCGATCTTCTGACCAAAGCTGCTGACGCTGTTGGTAAGCCCTACGATTCGCTGTCCATGCTTCCATTCTCCATATTCAATGGTATCTGTCAGGAGTGGCATAATGACGATCATAAGCGGAATCATACCGAAGGATTGTAAGATGGATCCAACCAATCCTAGAGATATGCTTTCTACATTAATCAAACGAAGCAGTGCTCCTGCAATGCCAATAATTAGCCCGATTATAGCCGTATTTCGTTTACCGATTCGTTTCATGACTGGTCCAGAACCTAAGAAAATCACAACAACTGGAATGAATCCGATAGCGCCCATTATACTTACAAGGTTCACGTTGCCCCAAATGTATTTGGCATAATACATGCCGGACGTTGTAGACGAGGCGAATAAGACATTAGCGAGCAAGCCTACCGTTACAACGATTACCCAATACTTGTTCGTGACAAGAAGCTTCAGCCCCGTCAAGAGGGAATACGATTTCTTGATTTCACCCAGCTCTTTCAACTGGCTTGTATTATATTTTTCTTTTGTTGAACGGAAGGCAATGTATAAGCATACGGCCGCAATCAGTCCATATATAGAGGCCAGAAGCGTCCATTGCAGCCTTCCTCCCCCCATGGCATTTACAATTGGAACGAAACCAATCGCTACAACCATACCGGCCAGATAACCAAAGCCGGCCCGGTAAACTCCCATCAATGATCGGTCTTCCTGGCTGCGCGTGGTTAAGGCCATAAGACTGTTGTACGGTATAGATGCTGGGGTATACACGCAAATAAAGAAAATTAGGTTTGTGACGACGGCATAAGCTATTTTGGCCCCTGAGCTCATATCAGGCATGCTGAAGAGTAGAAATATAGAAGCCAACATCGGCAAAGTCATCCACAGCAGCCAAGGCTTCGCCTGTCCATACTTCGACTTCGTACGATCAACTAATATGCCCATTCCAACATCGGCCAGTGCATCCAGAATCTTGGTCAGCATCAGGATTGTTCCGACAACTGCAGCTGAAACACCTACAATATCGGTATAGTAATACATCATCATACCTACAAGCCCCGTGCTAAGGTTCAAGGCAACCTGCCCCATAGCATCTCCCGCCAAACTACGATTTGTCCGTTCTCTTGACACTTCTCTTCCTCCTATTATTCTGTCTAGATGTTATAAGATAAGTGTAAGGCTCTAACAAGCATGCAGATATAACGTAATTTGAACTTTGCATATCGCGTTATTAAGATTTTTATGAAAATAATGAACTTGCGGATCTAATGGGAGATTACAATCTCATTGATTCTTGCAGCTGTGGACGGTGTTTAAGTTTAAAAAAAAGAAGGCTATGGTTGAACCCCATTGCCTTCTCATTCACAGCTATTATTTAACTGTTGCGTACCATTCATTAACTTCCTTAGTTATGTCATCTCCACCAGATGATTTCCACTTCTGGACAAACTCATCAAATTCCTCAACTGGCTTTTTGCCATATATGATTTCGATATACGTATCCATTTGCATTTTTGTCAGCAGTTCTTTTCTCGAAAGCATTGTTTTTGTTGATGGTCCCTGGAAGTATTCCGGCACATCCGCATCGGTCTGCTCCTCGATGACCAGACGTGCCTTGGATGTAAACTGCTCTAACGGATTGTTGTCGTCTATTCCCAGAATGCCTGTAGATGCTATCGCTGAAAGGTCCTCTTTCGATAATGCCTCTCCCCTTGCCATTTTGAGATTGACCTCTTGCCTTTTGGAAGGATAAACGACATCTGACCCGGAGAGAGTATACTTCATCGTAGGCGTTTTACCACCTGGAATCTGACTCTCGTCCATATTGGCTTTGCCATCCTGAATGATATAATCGTAGCCATCCTGGAATCCTTTGAAAATAAATGGATCATCTGAGTTGTATGCATCGTACAGTGCATTCTGATAATGGAAAAAGGCTTGCAGGGCTTCTTCGGTTATGTCTTTGTTAATCATAATTGCACTCGTATAAGGATTCGCTACCGTGCGCATATTAGTTCCGTCCACCCCGGTAGGAAGCGGATAAGGGTTATAGTAAGCTGTTGGATTGGATGCCATCAGCATGGAGCCAGGATAGACCATCATCCAGTCCTCACCGGCCAGCATGCCCACCTTGCCTGCTGTTACGTTCTCCGACACTTTGTTGAAATCATGAAGTGCAATATCACTCGCAATATAGTTTTTATCCTTCCATTCTTTCAATTTTGCGAGTGCAGTCTTAACTCCAGGCTGAATAGAGCCATACTGCAGATTACCATCAGCATCTGGATACCATCTCTCAGGAATCGCTCCAAACAGTCCGAAAATCCACGAGGAATCCCCCATCGGTGATCCCAGCATTTGATCCTTCATTGCAATCTCTAATCCCACTGTATCTTTCTTACCATTACCATCCGGGTCCTGATTAACGAAGGCGTCCATTAACGCCTCCAGCTCTTCCAGCGTTGTCGGTGCCTTCATATTAAGCTTATCCAGCCAATCCTGACGGATCCAAAGCGAGGATTGCGTCCCCATAGTCGGTCTAAGTACGGGAATGGCATATTTTTTGCCATCCTTCATGAATGGAAACCAGGCTGTTGGCTCGTCGTTCATAGCGGCCTTCCATGTATCGGAGGCATATTTGTTGAACGCTTCTGTAACATCCAGTAATTTGCCCGAGTCAATATAAGTATTAATCGTATTGGCCTGACTAGCTACGAATAAGTCTGGCATCGTATCCCCTGAGGATAACATCAGCTTTAACTTGGTATCATAGGAACCATCACCTGAAGGAGAGGACCATAATGTTTTCAGCTCTACGCCTAACGTCTCCTTGGCCCAACGGGTATGCACGTTATCCATGTAGCTTTCATTATTTTTGAATTTGACGGTTGGGTCCTCGCCTCTTACCATCGTAATTGTAACCGCAGGTTCGATTTTACCATTAACGATCTTTAATTCCTCTGCAGGTTCACTTCCTTCCGTATTATCTGGTTTGTTATTGCTGCTGCATGCGATGACGGAACTGAAGCAGAGCGCCAGCACAAGGCTGGTGAGAACGATTTTTTTCTTTTTGCCCATTTTTTAACCCCCAATATATATATTGTTGCTTGCGTCTTTATTGTAATAGCGCTTACATAGCAATCATATAACGATAATCGAATATACCATAGCGTTATCTTAACCTGCTTCTGCTACTCCTTGACTGCTCCGATAACAATGCCCGCTGTGAAGAACTTCTGGAGAACTGGATAAATAAGCAGGATCGGCAGTGCCCCAATTAATACCTGTGCAGCCCGGATTGAACGGTTATTAATCTTAGCGATTTCATTGACATTGCTGGCATCGACGATCGGAACGGCAATAAGTGATTTCAACAGCGTGCTGAGTGGCACATTGTCCCCTCTCATATAAATCGATCCCGCGAACCATTCGTTCCAATCGTTAACGACCATGAACAAACCGACGGTAGCCAGAACCGGAAGTGACAGGGGTAAGAACATTCTGAAGAATACCTGCCAATGATTGGCGCCGTCCATGAAGGCGGACTCTTCAATTTCCTTAGGTAATGCCTTGAAGAAATTCATAATAAGAATCAAATAAAAAACATTAACGACACCAGGAAGTACAAGTGCCCAGATCGAATTATACAATCCGAGTTTGGTTACGAGCAAATACGTAGGAATTAATCCGCCGTTAAAAAGCATGGCAACAATGAAGAGGCCAACAAAGCCATTGTAGCCAGCGATGCCGTCCCTTCCTCCACCCTTAGACAATACATAAGCTGCCATGCAATTCACGATCAGACTAAGACCCAGACTTAGCACCGTTCTCTTTATGGACAGCCATATGGCAGGAAGAAATACAGGGTTTTCTAGAGCTTTTGAATAGGAGCTGAAATTCAGATCAATGGGGAAAAAAGTAACCTCATTCGCCATGACCGCCGCACTTGAGCTTAGTGAAATCGCGATGACATGAAGCAATGGAACAATACAGATAAGTCCCAACAGAATCATTAGAACGTTATTGAAGGTCTGGAACCAGCGTTGCGGTGTAGAAATGACTTGCATGTGAATCCCCCTTAGAAAATTTTATAATCTGCGACCTTATATGCCACTCTGTAAGCTCCAACAATAAGGATTAAGCTGACAATGGATTTGAACAAGCCAACAGCTGTCGAGAAGCTGTAATTGCCATCAATCAAACCGATACGGTAGACGAATGTGTCGATAATATCCCCTTTCTCATAGACGAGAGGGTTGTACAAATTGAAGATTTGGTCAAAGCCGGCATTGAGTACTTGGCTTAACGAAAGGGTGAGCACAACTGCCATAGTGGGAATCATCGAAGGCAATGTAATATGAAGCATTTGCTTCCACTTTCCCGCTCCATCTAGCTGTGCAGCCTCGTACAGGGCTGGATTGATACCGGCGATAGCTGCAAGAAAGATGATCGACCCATATCCGAATTCCTTCCATACTTCACTCGAGACGACTGTAAAGAGGAACCAGTTATTGTCACCTAAAAAGAAGATAGGTCCTAATCCCATCGCCTGCAGTGCTTGATTAACCAATCCTGTATCCGGGTTAAGCAGCTCTATGAAGATGCCGCCTAATACAACCCAAGATAGAAAGTGCGGCAGGAACACGAATGTTTGAACGGTGCTTCTCAGCGCTTTGCGACGGACCTCATTAATAAGAAGGGCAAAACCAAGTGTTGTTATAAAACCAAAAAACATCTTTAGTACTGCAATTCTAAGTGTGTTCCAAATCACTTGCACGCTATCTGGGTACTCAAATAAAAACCTGAACTGCTCCAAGCCCACCCATTCAGAATTCAATATGCCATGGTACGGTTTATAGTCTTGAAAAGCCATGACCAATCCGCCCATCGGCATATAAACAAATATCAAGATAAGCAGAACAGCTGGAATCAGCATCAAGTATAGCTGCCAGCTGTCCTTCCTTCGTACCATTTTCTCTTTACGCTTCCTCATAGCTGCCACTTCCATACAAAATCCTCCTATATGATAATGTTTTTTCAATGGCTTTAGTGTAAGGGCAATATCATTCATGGGATATAATGCGATGCAAAGAAATGATAGCGTTTTCTTAACCAGGCTTACTAGATATCGTTTTACAAACATTCGTTATTCAATCTTAATATTGCGGTATGAATAGCCAGCAGTACATTGTAAACAGATCATCTAATGCCTACAATAGGGGTAAGTAATCACCAATCAAAATAAGGGATCGATGCTATGTTCAGATACTACTCATCATACTTAAGGCAATATCCAACATTCATCAAAATAATGCTGCTCATTTTTTCTACTACAATTATTGTCATGATCATGTATAGTTACAGCCTTCAATCCAGTCTAAATACAGTTCGTGAGGATATACAGGCTAATAATTTGAATCGCATTCGATTCGCTGTGAACAATCTGAATCATAATGTTGAGCAGCTGAATATGCTGGCCGCCGCGCTGGAGACAGACTCTAAGGTCGCTCTTCTCCCTTCCGTGGACTTACTCGACAGCTATGAACAGATCGTACTAATCCGCGACTTGACCGACAAAATGAATCTTCAAAGCTTCTCGGAGGGATGGAATAATACTGTATCGATCTATTCCACTGTAATGAACACATGGATAGGCTCTTCATCTAGCCGGGAGGTTCCTGAGCCGGGTGAGAATAACAATGATTGGGTAATGGATTTGTCATTAAAAAAATTTGCCTTTAACCGCTATCATGAAGGTTACACCATTCAAGTGGCATTCCCGCATACTAATATTACTGACATGCTGAATCAAGCTGTTATTGATAGCAATGATCCATTTTTCTTCAAAGAAGGCAGCCCGATTCTTCTGAATGACCGATCGGATGAGGTCAAGGTACAAGAGCTTCTACAGCTCCTTTTACCTCGAATGAACCAGTCTGAAGGCACTGAAACCTTGTCGATCGACGGTGTCTCCTATATGGTCAATTATCTGCGCTCCGAGAAGCTTGGATGGTATATGATTGATTACTTGCCGCTTGATGAAGCACTTCAGCCTATTATTAAAACGAAGCATACGTTTTACATCGCATGCATCATTCTCTTGCTTACCAGTATGGTAACTATTTTGTTCCTTTACCGTAAGGTTCAGTTACCCATCGTCACCTTATTAAAGGGAGTGCGTCTGCTTAAGCACGGCGACTTCGCCTATCGAATTAAGCGTTCTAGTCGGAACGAATTCGATATTCTGTACGAAAGCTTCAATGATATGGCTAGTCAGATCGAGGAGCTGATTGAGAAGGTATACAAAGAAAAAATCGTATCTAGAGAGGCTATGGTAAAACAGCTGCAAGCGCAGATTAATCCCCATTTTCTATATAACTGCCTGTTCTTTATTAACAATATGACTCGGCTCGGCAATGATGAAGCGGTTACTGCGATGACTCAGAATCTTGCTGAGTATTTCCGGTATACAACTCGACTGAACGAGCCGATTACCACGTTAGAGAAGGAAATAGCCGTTGTTGAGAATTACATGCGGATTCAATGTCTTCGCATAGAGCGTCTACAATATACGATTTCTATACCGGAATCTATGAGAGAGCTGCGTATCCCTAAGCTCCTTGTCCAACCACTTGTGGAGAACAGCGTCATACATGGTATCGAGAACAAGCGGAGCGCAAGCTTAGTTCGTGTAACAGGCTGTGAGACCGAATCACAATACAGCATCAGTGTCGAAGACGATGGGAAGGGTCTGAGTAGTGAAGAGATCGTCGCCCTCGAAGCACGCCTCAGGCTTCCGCTTGAGGATTCCATGGGCTGCGCACTTTGGAATATTCAGCAGCGAATGATTATTCACTTCGTGTCACCTTCAGGAATCGAAATTATTAACAACGAATTAGGCGGACTGACTGTCACACTGTTCTGGCCTAAGCCGATTATGGATCTTGATAAAAAGGAGATTCACCATGTACCAGCTATTAATCGTTGATGATGAGCACTCTGTCGTCGATAGTCTCACCTATACTATTCCGTGGAGTGATTACGGGATTGATACAGTCTTCCCTGCCTATTCGGCAGAGGAGGCGCTGCAGATTGCAGCTAGTCATACGATAGATATCATGATTACTGATATTCGTATGCCGGAGATGGACGGACTTGAGCTAATCGACCAGCTTCGCCGCCTGTCCAAAAAAATCCGCTGCATTATACTTTCCGGGCATGACGAGTTTGAATACGCTCAGAAGGCCATCAGCTATGGCACAGACAGCTATTTGCTCAAACCGGTAGACATTGAACAGCTAATCCAATCGGTCCAAACCATTGTTACCTCTATTGAACAGGAGTGGATGGAACTCAGCTCTCATCAGCGTTTAAAACACGCCATGCATACTAACCTTCCACTGCTCAAAGACCGATTGCTTAACGAGCTGATTCAGCAAAAGACAATTAGTAAGGATATGCTTCAGGAGAGGCTGTCATCGCTTAACCTCTCCTTCCGTACAGGAGATCCATTTGTAATGATGCTCGTCAGGCTGGATGAACAGTTCGCAGAATACGATTTCGATTCTCTTTCTCTACTTGAATATGCCGTTACGAATATCGCACAGGAAGTATTTGAGGATTTGTTCGAGCTCTGGCATTGCACAACGGATGCAGGCTACCTTGTCTTCCTAATTCGATGCAGAGAACAAGAGGCTCTAGCCTTAATCGATTCATCAGCAGTTAAGCTGCAAAAGCATGTCCAACGATTTCTGAAAGGCTCGCTTACAATCTGCATCAGTGGAGCAAGGTCTTTCCCCGATTCCATTCAAGACACCTATCACAAAAGTGTAAGCTCTATACAACGTAACGTTGGCAGCCACAAAAGCTACTTCCTGAAAACGGATGAAGCTGCAGTAATACATGAGGAGCATAAGCTTCCTCCTCTATATGATCTCCCTCTTCTGCCTAATTTGCTCGAATCAGGTAAGTGGGACCAAGCTCTGAGCATTCTAAACCGGGCACTTGGCATGAATACGACGCATGAGCCTACACATGATCAGTTATTGGCTATCCTGTTACTGGTTTCATCTTCGCTAGCCATGACATTGTCTATGCAAAATGGTCCGTTAGAGGAGCAGCTGGGAGAAGAGTTCAATCTACTGCTTCGCAAGAAAAGTCATTTGTCAAGGCAGCGAGTCTGGGAATGGGCAGTGAAAATCATTACCGGACTTAGGGATCAATCTGCTATACAGCTAGAAGATTCACAGCAGCTAATTTCTTCGAAGGTACGCAGCTTTATTGAGGAGCATTTAGCTGAGGGTATCTCTTTGCAGACTGTGGCAGACTATATTGGCCTGCATCCTGTCTACCTCTCCAAGGTGTATAAAACGGCAACTGGCGAAACGATCGGTGATTATCTCTATGCCGTACGAATGGAACGCGCCGCCTACCTGTTGAAAAATTCAGATTTGAAAATTGGTGATGTCAGCAGTCAAATTGGTTTTCTGGCTGCTCCTCATTTTATTAAAATATTCAAAAAGCATTATGGCTCCACTCCACAAGAATATCGTAATAAAACAACATGAAAACAGAGCCTGTTATCCATTAGTGGTATGGATAACAGGCTCTTTCACTTGTATGACCAATGTCTCATTAGATAAGGACAATCGCTCCCAGCGCCCTGTCCATCTCGTCTAATTGCTCTTCAGTTGCACTAAAGCCAGGGTAGGTTGCCAGTTCTCTAATTGATGCTGCTCCCATCGGTCCTGCCATGCCGGGTGTCATCGAAGCGGCAACAGGTACGAGCTGCACAAGAATATCTTTGGCTTCTTGTACGCCTAGAAGCTCGTCAATACTAGTCTTAGTACTGAAGATTTTCTTATATGGCTTGCTTGGTACGTAAGAGATTTCATAGCTGCCGCTGTCAAGCAGCAAGCTAACCGTTTCCCCTGTCTGTTTGGCTTCGATACCGCTGTCCTTTAACTGTACACCGTTTAGAATCACATTAGAGACAATGGCATCTGGCAATACAACTGTAGCAGTCGCATCAAATGGAATGATGAATTTAAATGCAAGCTGTCCTGTTTCCTCAATTGCCCATTCGCTTCGGTACATTCCTACAGCAGTATGAACACTTGCTTTGGCCCACTGAAGACGCATTTCAGGCTGCGGAGCTATAATGGCGTGTCGGAATCCCGGCTGATCTTCCACAGGATTTAGTCCTGCAACGTTGCGATACATCCACTCTACGATCGCCCCGTAAGCGTAATGGTTGAGCGAATTCATGCCGGTGCTGCTGATCGAACCATCCGGAAGAATGGAGTTCCATCGCTCCCATATCGTGGTAGCTCCTAGCTCAACTGCGTAGAGCCAGCTTGGATAATCGTTATTGAGCAGCAGCGTATACGCCAAATCATTGCTTCCCACAGCAGACAGCACTCGGTTCAAATAAGGAGTGCCTACAAATCCGGTCCGCAAGTGATTGTTGTCTGTACGCATTCGCATGCGCAAATCTTTTGCCATTCGATCCTGGAATTCATCAGGGACTAAGTTCATAAACAATGCGACGGCATACCCGGTTTGAGTATCGACTGCGAATCGTCCGGTAGTGGTGAAAAATTCATCTTTAACAGCAATGCGGATTTCACCAGCCAACTGTTCATACTGCTCAGCAAGCTCAATCTTCCCCAGTACCCTTGCAGCCTTTGCGACCAATTCAGTCGAATAGCAGTAATACGCACTAGCAATGAGATGAGTGTCTGTGCCGCCCATAGGCAAGTCTGGATTTGACCCGTCAAGCGCAAGCCAGTCTCCGAAGTGAAACCCTGATGTCCACAGTCGCTTCCCACCAGTTAACTCATCCGAATTTCTTATATATTCTACCCAGCTGCGCATGCTCTCGAATTGCTGCTCGAGAATGGCCTTGTCACCCGAATGCAAATAGACATTCCAAGGTATAATCGTCGCAGCATCTCCCCAAGCGCTGGAGCCGCCGCCAGGCACTACGCCGGCTGGTACAACCATCGGCACCATGCCATCCCGGTCCATCTGCTCCTGGTACAAATCATAGCCGAACTTGCTGAAGAATGCATAGGAATCCATATTAAAGCAAGCTGTACCTGAGAATACCTGGGCGTCACCAGTCCAGCCCATCCGTTCATCACGCTGAGGACAATCTGTCGGCGTATCAAGGAAATTGCCTTTTTGCCCCCAGAGCGCATTCAGGAACAATCGGTTGACTTGCGGGTTACTCGTCTCGAAATGACCTGTCTGCTCCATATCCGAATAGACAACACAGCCTATGAAATCCTTCGGATTGAGGTCACCATGCCATCCTTCTACCTTCACATATCGGAAGCCATAGAAGGTGAAGTATGGGCGAACCGTCGTTTCTTCGCCATTGGCTGTATACTCATATTCCGCTTTGGCAGTACGAAGATTATCCCTGTAGAAATTGCCATTTTGCAAGACCTCTCCATGCTGCAGTCTTATGACGGTTCCTGCTGGGGCATTTGTATGAAACTGCAGCCACCCGACCATATTCTGACCCATATCAATAACCGTTTCTCCCGCGGGGGTGGTCAGAATCTCCAACGGCTCAAGCCGTTCCTTCACAACGACTGGCAAGCTGAGTCTGGCCATTAACCGATCATAGCCCAAATCAACAGACTTCACGGCATACACATTTGGATCTGCAAAAGTAGCATCATATTTCTCGCCATCATAAATATTGCTTTCCAGAACCTTGCTCTTTCGTGCAGCCCAGTTTTCATCTGTTCTAATAATTTCAGTAGAACCGTCTTTATAAGTCACTACAATCTCGGCGATTAACGCAAACTCGTCGCCGTAAATATTCTCCACATGCCCCTCGAATCCGAAGCGTCCCTTATACCAGCCGTTCCCGAGGCTTACTTCAATTTTATTCTGTCCGGCTTGCAGCAGTGGTGTTACGTCATAAGTCTGATATTGCAGCCATTTATGATAAGCATTGTATAATGGAGTCAGGTATTCATCCCCACCCTTGACACCGTTAAGCTCAAACTCATACAACCCTAGTCCACAGACGTATGCCCGAGCGAATGCGATCTCACCTGTCAAGTTGAATGTGTGGAAAAGAACGGGATGGATCTGCTTGTCCAAATCTGGAGAGATCCACTGGGCTGACCAAGCTTCATCTAATTTGGCTGTTTCAAACCAGGCTGGCTCGCTCGTTGCCATCTCTCCGTTGTCTGCCCATACCGTAACACGCCAATAGTAACGGGTGCGAGGCTGCAGCTTCTCATTCCATTCATAGCATAAGCTGTCAATGTTCTCCGATTGGCCGCTGTCGAAGATGATTGTTGAGAATGCTTCATCCAAGGCAACTTGAATTTGTGCAGCTGTCTGCTTTTTGGCAGTTGTTTCAGTTACGACATAGGAAAAACGTGGTTTATCAAAAGTGAATCCTAATGGGTTGACGATACGGTTTGTTTTTAAATTTACGATTTTCATAACTCAAATCCTCTCCGCTTGTAGACTTCTATCTACTTCCATTGTACAGAAATAAGGTAGTTACCTGAATAACGCGATATTAAGGCAGCATAACGCTTTCTTACTTTGTAGCCTGCTGAATGAATGCAAAAATCCCGACACAGCTAACTGTTATCGGGATTGCTTCTTATTAATGTGAAGACTAGAGTGTCAAGCCACCATCGACCAGAATAATAGAACCTGTCATATAGCTCGAAGCATCCGAAGCGAGAAATGCCACGACTTCCGCTAACTCTTCAGGCTCGGCGTATCGTCCCATCCGCATGTTCGGGAACTCTTCCGGCACATAACCGCTTTCTTGAAGCTGCTGTGGCACACTTGCTGTAATACCGGTAGCCACGCCGCCCGGACAAATGGCATTCACTCTGATGCCTTTCTTCACATATTCGATCGCAGCTCCCTTTGTCAGTCCAACGACGCCATGCTTGCTTGCCGTATATGCTGAAATACTATGCTCCGCCCGTACGCCAGTTGTGGATGCCGTATTAATGATATTGCCGTAACCCTGCTTGTCCATTACTTTCAACGCATATTTCATGCCGAGAAAAACACCTTTGAGATTCACATTGATAATACGGTCGAAATGATCCTCGTCAATATCCTGAAGCAGCGAGAACTTCTGGATAATGCCAGCATTATTGAACAAGCAATCGAGCTTACCATATGCTTCAAGTGTCTTGTCAATATAACGCTGTACGTCAGCACTATTGGACACATCCGCCTGTACGAAGATCCCCTCTCCACCCTGTTCCTCGATCAAGCGAAGCGTTTCTTGACCGGCTTCTTCATTGAAGTCAACAACCGTAACCTTGGCACCGCCTGCAGCTAACTTAAGCGCACTAGCTCTCCCAATTCCTCCTGCAGCTCCGGTAACGATGATAACTTTTCCTTGATGCGTCAAAGCACCAGCGGCTGGAGCCTTTGGAGCGACTGACACCGGTTTGGCGGGAGTTTGTATGATTTCCAGAGATGCCAGCTCATCCTTCAAAGCGCCTAGTCTCTCCTTAGGCAAATTCACTTGCGGGATCGCAGCCAGTTGATCTAGTGTGTGCATAGATGCCATTTTAAACGTTGGTTCGCTTACAAACTCCGGAAGATGCTTGGCCAGAATCGCAGCTGCTTGTTCATTTGCGAGAAGCTCGCCGATTGTCCATTTTTCATTAAAAGCCATGTAAATTACCTCCTGGATGATAAATATGATAGCGGTGATAGTATTACTATCACTACGATATTGAATATATCATTATATTCATTTCAATACAACTCCATTAGATTTACATCATTGCCTGCTCAATTGACAGATGGCATTATGTTTGTTAGCATGTCTACACAATGAATCAAGCAGGATGGGGAATTAAAGTGTTGAACGCGAAGAGCAGATACGAGCAGGAACGCCTCAGCGTCAAATTAAGGCGTGAGGAAAGCATTATGGAAGCAGCAAAAAAGCTGTTTGTCAGAAAAGGTTTCGATAAGACAACGATGCAGGAGATTGCGGATGAAGTACCTCTTGGCATTGCTACCGTCTTTCGCTATTTTCCGAAAAAAGAGAAGTTAATCGTTGCGATAGCAAGCTCCATTATATCCTCACAGTCAGAAGCCTTCAGCTCTGTGATTGAAATGAACGGTTCTTGTATGGAGAAACTCGGATATCTATTTGACCTGTTTATTTCCTTTCATCAAGAGGAGCATCGTGAGAACATACAACTGATTGAAGCGTTTGAAAGCTGGGCTTCATTATCACATGAGCAGGTCGATATTCTTGATGAATATCATGCTATTTTTGAGAGTAACAAGCTTCTTTTTAGAGCACTTATCGAACAAGGAAATGAGGACGGGTCCATTCGCAAAGATATTTCTGTCGATGATACGTTAATAACGTTGATTAACGTATTCGGCAGTTTTACCAAAAAAATATCTATGTCCTATAATTTGGTCATATTCAATGAACATACTGGAACGGTTGGGCAGCTCCATGTTTTGAAGAATGTGTTCCTTGAGTATTTGAAGCCTGCTTCCAATGCTTGATGTGAATAGAATGGAAGAAGCTAATACGAATTCAAAGAAAGTGGCGATCTGGAGGGCATAATCCTTCCTATCGCCACTTTCTCTATTATTAGAATATAATAGGGATCTCTACTGCACCCCTGATGATAATTCCTGGACGCCACTCCAACTGTTCTGCATTCGTTCTCAGACGAAGTTCAGGCATCCGTGAGAACAATGTGCTGATGGCAATTTCCCCTTCCAGCCTCGCTAATGGAGCTCCTAGACAGTAATGGATACCTTTGCCGAATGCAAGATGTTGATTTGCTTGTCTTGTAATGTCTAATGTATCGGAATCTTGAAATTGCTCTGTATCTCGGTTAGCTGAAGCAAACGAGATAAGAACCATATCTCCTTCCAGAATAGACTTTCCTTGGAACTCAACATCCTCTGTCACCCATCGAATATTGCTAACTTCTGCAGGTCCGTTATAACGTAAAATCTCCTCAATCGCTGAATGAATGAGCTCGGGCTGCTTCAGCAGCTTTTCCTTTTGCTCAGGAAATTCTAGTAAAGCAAGCACCCCATTCCCGATTAAATTAACGGTTGTTTCATGTCCTGCAATAATCAATACAAATATGAGAGCATACATTTCTTGCTCAGAGAGTTTGTCACCTTGCTCTTCTGCTTTGATCAAATCACTAATCAAATCATTCTGAGGATTATGCCGTCTCTCCATAATTAATCCATGCAAATAGTTAATAAAAGCTTCAACAACCTTCGCACCATCCTTGGTATAAGAAGGATTATAAGCACCTTCCATTATCGTATTCGACCACTCTCGAAACTTATCCTGATCTTGGATCGGTACGCCGAGCATTTCACAAATGACGATAATGGGCAATGGAAATGCAAAATCATCTATTAGGTTCATTTCTTTTTTATCCTGCACCCTGTCTAGTAAAAGATTACTAATCTCTTCGATACGCCCTCGCAACCCTTCGATCATCCGCGGTGTGAATGCCTTCTGGACAAGATTGCGAAGACGTCGATGATCAGCATGGCCTACACTAAGCAGATTTTTTGAAAGGATGTTATTGTTTTCATTACCATCTGGATCTTCTTTTTGCATCCAAGGAGGTTTTGTAACAAACCGAGGGTCTTTCAGGATGGAAAGTGCATCTTCATATCGAGTAATAATCCACGCATACTCGCCATTTGGCATCATAAAACGATATACTGGCTCTTCTCTGCGAATCTCACTATAGACAGGAAATGGGTTTCGAACAAACTTCTGATCGAAAAAATCAACCATTGGCTTCTGGTCATTTTTCTCCTGATTCATCGTTTGTATTCCTTCTCTCTTGAATAGTTTTTTTGTTACATGCATATCAGAGAACTATAAGCTATTAAGTTAATTCCCTCCTCCTGATTGTGATTAATAGATTAAGTTTAACGAACAAATTAACCTCCTTATATAGCGAAATATAAAGCTGATATAACTCTTTTTTATCTATGCTTGCTTGCAGATGAATGTTCGTGTCATGATGTTTTTAACAGGGACTTAAGGACTCCTCCAGTTAAATTGTATTTTTGTTGGGAGTGGAGAAATAGCGATGAGATCAATCCCATTACTCGAAGGTCACCATATTTTTACGTCTTATGCTGCCATTGCTATGACGTTAAGCAGAGAAACGCCATTTTTAATTCAGCATCAGCACGACTTTATTGAGATCGCTTATGTAGCAGAGGGTGAAGGAATTCACTTCATTCATGGTGAAAAATTCCTTGTCACTCAAGGCGACTTATTCATCATACCTCCCGGCGTTCCACACGTGTTTCAACCCTTAGATTTATCAGGTCAACATCCGCTTAAAGTGTGGAATTGCATGTATCAGCACGAAATTGTGCAATATCTTCCCGAATTTCAAGAAAGAAAGCTTATAAAGGACTTTTTATTAGGACAAAATTGGGTTCGAAACATGGGGAGCTGGTATTCATTTCGCAAGATGACAGCCCAAGTGAAACCGGTCCTGCAATCCATGTTCTGTGAATTACAACGGAATGGACACAAAGCTACACCAAACCTTGGAACTGCGTTACATAGCCTACTATCACATTTATCTTCACTTACCCACAAAACGAATGACATGCAAGTACTTACCGAATATCAATACCCGATCCATACAGCCTTGCAATTCATGGCATCCAATTTCAGTACGCCCCTTTCCTTAAGCATGCTCAGCCACCAAGTAGCTTTAAGTGTTCGACATTTTCAACGTCTCTTTAAGTCATTGACGGGTGTGTCCTTTATTAAGATGCTTCAGGATATCCGAATACTGAACAGTTTATGGTTACTTCAGAACACGGGTAAAAGCATACAGTCAATTGCACAGGAGGTCGGCATCATTGACATGAAACACTTTTATGGTCTATTCGAAGAACGGTTCAACATAACACCTGCTGAATTAAGGAAACAATCCTTTGAATGGATTTCTACTCCAATTTTCAATCAATTATCTGTTTGGCAGAAATGACTATAGATGCATTGCTATCATTCGTTTACGGTTACTATGAGAGTGCCAACAAATGAAAGCGAGGCGATATTATGTTTACACATCATAAACAATCGTTAGACAAGCTAATTGAAGTGCTGCAATCCGAACCATACCTCTATGCTGTAATTACAAGCGGTTCTATTGCTCATGGCACTGCCAGAGCAGCATCGGACATCGACGTTTATTTACTTGTTACTGATGATGAATTTGACAAGAGAAAGCAAACCAATTCGTTGTCTTACAGCAACCATGATGTTTGCAATTATGAGGGTGGCTACATAGACGGTAAAATTATCAATATGCGGTTTCTTGAGCTTGCGGCCGAGAGAGGAAGCGAACCGACACGAGCATCCTTCCTCGGTTCCGAAGCTATCTACTTCACAATCCCCAATTTAAAAGAATTACTCGCCAGAATTCCGATATATCCCGAGCAGAATCGAATCAATAATATTAGAGATTTTCAAGCACAGGTCATGCTTTACGGTTATTATTTTGCCGGAGAGGGTGTCAAAAAGAATAATCCTTACTTGCTATCGCATGCCGTCAACAATCTGGTCTTGTTCGGAAGTCGAATCATCTTAGCTCACAATCGTCTATTGTTTCCTTGTCATAAGGACATGATGGCTGCTGTGGAAAAATCACCAGAGAAGCCTGATAGCTTCATTGAACTTGCAAACAAACTTTTGAGCAATCCAAATTATGAGCAAAGCATGGAATTAGCCCAAGTCATATTAGGATTCAGAGAATTGGAATTATCGTTCGAGCAGGCAGTGAGCCTGTTTGTTCAAAATAATGAATGGAACTGGTTGAATCAGTCTCCTCCAGTTCCAGACAGATAATTGCAAACTCCGATTAAAATTTAGTAAGCAGAAAAAGAAGGCCAGGAATATTCTCCTGACCTTCTTGGAATTTCGTAATGAATCGGTCTTTCAAATTAGTATTTGCAATTAGGTTAAATCGCTTTTTCCTTGTATGGTGGTATTTCAGAAGTAGAGCTATTTTTCTTAGGCGCAGTCAATTGACTCATAACTGCTTCACCTTCCACATCGATATTAGGCAAAATGCGATCCATCCACTTAGGCAAATACCAAGCAGATTTACCAAGAAGCATCATAATCGCTGGAACGATGGCCATTCTGACCACAAACGCGTCAAACAGAACACCGAAGGCCAGTGCAAGTCCCATTGATTTAATAATCGGATCCTCTGCAAAAATAAATCCGGCAAATACAGCAATCATGATTAGTCCTGCGGCTGTTACGACTGCCCCACTGTTGCGTATGCCGGACATAACCGCTTTACGTGAATCACCAGTGTGTGTATACTCCTCTCGCATACGACTAACCAAGAACACTTCGTAATCCATAGCCAGTCCGAACAAAATGCCAACCACGATAACCGGAAGGAAATTAAGGATTGGTCCTGCTTCCGGTATTCCGAATAAGCCCATCATATTCCCATCCTGTAGTACAAAAACTACGAAGCCAAGTGTAGCTGCTAGCGATAATAAGAATCCAAGAACCGCTTTTATAGGAACTAGAATCGATCTGAATACCATGGTCAATAGTACTAAAGCTAGAAGAACAATAACCAGTGCAAATTTTGGAAGCGCCTGACTTAGCTTGTCTGATATGTCAATATTGACTGCTGCTCCTCCTGTAACCAGTAGCTTAACCTGATCTTGTTTCTCCGTACTAAGTGATAGCTCCCGTATATGCTGTACCAGATCCCCAGTTTCGGAATCATGCGGCCCACTCTGAGGTGTAACAGTCAGCATCACTGCGTTCCCCGAGGGACTAGGATAAGCCGGTGTAACACTAGCGACATTCTCCAATGAACTTAATCCTTCCGTTGCCTTGGCAATTGCTGCTTGTGAATCACTTGCTCCTTCAGCCAGTGCAACGATAATCAATGGAGAATGATAACCAGGACCATAAGCCTCCGAGAGCAGATCAAAAGCGCGGCGCTCTGTCGTTTCCTCGGATTTCATACCATTATCAGGAAGTCCAAGCTGCATATGAAAATACGGAATGCTGATAATGGCCAGAATGACGATACCTGCGATAGCAACAAAAGCTGGACGACTCGCAATCAGCTTGCTCCAAGCTTCCAATACAGAGGTCTTCGAATTCTTTCTTTTGAGTTTTTTCAAGAGAGCATTTTGACGTGCTGGGCCGATACGGTGACCTGCAATTGAAAGTACTGCTGGTACGAATATAATCGCAATAAGAATGGATACGAACACACACACAGAAGCTGCTAATCCCATCATAGCCAGGAAAGGTATTTGTACAATCGATAAACCCAATAGGGCAATGACGACGGTTAAGCCAGCGAATACGACAGAACTACCGGCTGTTGCATTCGCAATTGCGACTGAATCCTCAACATCATATCCCTCTGCGAGCTGCTGTCGGAATCGCGCTAATATAAACAATGCATAATCGATTCCAACTGCAAGCCCAAGCATCACTGCCAAAGTAATGGAGACCGATGACATATCCACGATATTTGATCCGATCAATATACACATGATTCCAATACCGAGTCCAATTATGGCTGTAAGAATCGGTATTCCTGCCGCTAGGAAGGATGTTAATGTCAATGCTAGCACAACAAAAGCTACGATGACACCAACAGCCTCCATTGCACTCATGATCTCTAATTCAGAAAATGCGACATCTCCACCTAGTTCTGTCTGGATGCCTTCTTGCCGAGTATCTTCAATAATATTCAGTACATGCTCCTTGGAAACCTCGCTCACTTCACTCGCGGGTACCTTATAAACGATAGAAGCGTAGCCTATTTGACTTGTTTCGTTCAGCGATCCATTGTCAAATGGACTTATAACCTCAGCAACGGCAGAATCTTCAGCCGCTTTATTCAGTACATTGCCAATCTGATTAGCTACAATATCTGATTGTAGTGTTTCACCTTCAGGTGCTTTGAAGATTAGCATGACCTGTCCACCGCTTTGTTCTGCTACGGCGAACTCTTTGGTTAATACTTGCCCCGCTTCCTCCGATTTCGTACCAGGAATGGACAAATCACCTGTGAAAGATATTCCCATACTCAATGCAGCTGCAGCTGTAAGTAACAAAACGAGTATTCCACCAATAATCACTTTTATTCGGGAACGATAAGCCCAACGCCCCAATAAATACAAATACTTAGCCATATTTCTCCAACCTCCGTAAATAAGAATAAACACAAATCGTGTTGCTTATTTCATTGTAGCTAAGATTTCCTTTGAATAAATCGTCCATATGGACATGTGTTTGATGTACTTTAGGGCATCATGGCCTTACTGACTTTCAACACAAAAAAAGCGCACAGAGCCTCCTGTGCACTTTCATTATTTGATTATAGCTGTAGTATTCCTTTCTCAATAGCTATCGCAACGGCTTGGGATCTTGAGTCAACACCTAACTTATTGAAAATGTTGGTGATATGAGCTTTTACCGTCCGTTCTGACATTCCAAGTTTATAGGCAATTTCCTTGTTGCGAAAGCCTTTAGAAATAGATTCAAGAATCTGTACTTCCTTATCTGTGATTTGGGTTGCTGCTTTAATTTCAGATGACGCATTACGCGCTCTAAAGATTCTCGTTACTACATCAGGTTGAAGCAAGGTTTCACCTCTAATGGCCGAATCAATGGTTCGAATTAGGTTATCCCTAGTTGTATCCTTAAGCAGGTAACCCTTAGCCCCCTTCTCCAAGCCATTAAGCATAAGCTTGTCTTCATTGTACGTTGTCAGAATAATTACAGGTATATCTATACCCTGTATCTTCATACGGTCCAGTGTTTCTAGGCCACTCATGACGGGCATATTCAGATCCATTAAGACAACATCTGGACTTAGCTCTTCCATCATACGTATCGCAATCGATCCATCTTCAGCCTCACCTATAACTTGAAATCTGTCGTCTGTTTCAAGAATCAGCTTGAGACCTTCCCTAACCAGCCAATGATCATCAACGATCAGCACTTTATATTTCATCATTACTCCCCTTTGGATATCTGCTTCTGTATGCGAATCAAAGTGCCTTCTTCTGCTCGGCTCACTATCTCTACGTTGCCGCCAATCAAACGAACGCGTTCACGGATGCCAATTAGCCCATAGTGTCCAGGTATTTTGCCTATTTCATCTGTGTCAAAACCTTTTCCATCATCTTTTATTTCTAAGACTAGGGCGTGATGCTTATCAGCAATGGTAACCCAAACATGCTGAGCTCGTGCATGCTTGGCAATATTCGTCAAGCACTCACTTATAATATGATGACTATGCTCTATCACAATTTTGGACCACATTAATCGAATTTGCATAGTCAGTGCAACACTAATCCCTGTAGCATGTATGAAGTGTTCTACTTCCTCTTGAATAATCTCTTCAAATTTTATTTCTGACGATGCTTCTGAACGTAGATCATCTATCGCTTCACGTGCATCAGCAAGTGTCTTACGCGCTTGCCGCATGGATTGCTCAACAATTTCATAGGCTCTGCTTGTATTTCCATTCAACAGATGAGAACCAACCGCTTCAAGCTGCATAATTAATCCAGCGACCCCTTGTGCAAGGGTATCATGCAGATCTCGTGCCAGACGTTGTCTTTCATTAGCAAGTGTCAGTTCCTCGACTTTCATATGAGCGATTTCTAGATCACGCAGAAATGTTTGTGTACGAACACGTTCACGAACTTGTTGATAGAATAATACGGCATAAGCAACAACAACAATCATTATCAAAAGGAGCAGTGGAATAAATAAAGCAAGTCGCTCCACTTCTCTTACACTTACGATTGCTAAGCAAAATAAAGCATAAAATAATAAAAAGAGATATAATATTTTAACTTTGCGATAATAAATACTAACACTCTGTGCAATTAAAACCGGAAACAATCCGAGTAAAGCTGCTGGAAAACCTGCTGGCATTAGTAGAGCTGAAACAAAAATTAACAGACCTTGTATAACAAAGTATACCCATGGCCGGTTCTCAACGAGAGTATGCGTCTTCCAATGTAGAAGTGCATGAAGTGAGATTACAGCTGTAAATAGTAAACTTTGTAACAAACGAGGATCTACCGTATTCTGCAAAATAATTGTAGCTGCATAAACAAGCACCACCCATAATAGAATGGGAACCCTTGAAATGCTTAACTCATTCCCCCTGTTTCTCTCCATATTCCCACCCCTTTATCTAGCATTATATACGTAAATCAACAAATTAAAGTCTTCGTTACTACATGCCCTTTCGTCCTTAGAACGATAGTGTACCCATTTTTATTCTTTCAGAAAAAACACTTCTTCCACTGTCACATGAATTTCTGTGACCAATAGCCCAGTCAAATGCTCTATCTCCTTCGCCACATTTTGTTGCAATGCACTACAAACCTCATGAATTTTACATCCATAGCTAACGTTAATGCGTAAGTCAATCACTACCTCTTGTTGATTCGTATTTACCATAATGCCGTTTTGTGGATGATTACCACGGATCCTCTTTAAACAATTGAACCTGTATTCTGTACAACTTTATGTGCGATTTTAGCAATAACCTGATCTGAAATATTAATTATTCCTTCATGTACTCCTTCCAAAACACATGCTCCTCTCACACTCAAGATGATCTCCTAGCTTATATGCTTATCATAAAGGAAGTCACATAAAAAAAAATGTACAAAAGGCCATAAGCATATGTACTATCGGGCATTTTATCTATTTTGATAGAGTTTCATATATAAAATGCAATTCGCACCAAGTTACGACGCGTTGGTTTTGAGTAATAACCGACTCATTCTGCATAAAAAATCCCTTCCGGGCGATACGTTGCTTATATAAAGATAAGCTGCGAAAAGTGATATAAATCATTTTTCCACACCGGCCAGTCGTGACCACCATGTCAAAATAAAAAGTTGTCGGACGACAAAGTAGTTTTGTATAGAAGTTCTTTTCTTGCGCAAACGATAAGAGCCTCTATACAATAAATAAAAAGCCGTATAAAGAAAATCACAGATGGAGAAATCAAACTAGACCTCAGTGTCGACAAGGATGCCATCGCTTTTCTGGCGATTCGGGATGTTTGTTGAGATGTTATTTAGGGGTATAGAAAGGGCCAAAAAAAGAATGATGCGGCTTGGTTGATCTTTTGGCGAGGTGTCTGTTAGATGTCCAACTTGAGTCCACAGATGGAATAGAGTTGAGCACTTTCATGATTCGTACAATTTGATAAAAAAAGAGGAGCTTTTAGCTCCTCAGGCTGTAGAGAACCCCCCTGTAGTACCGGCATGCTGGGTATTTACTAAAAGGCTTGCCAGTGGATCTCGCCTTGTCGGGAAAGTTACAACGTTCTTGTCACTCATCGGGAATGTTATCAAGTTCTTGTCACCCGACAGTTGATCATTTGATCAACCGTTTTGTTTGTAAACAGGCCCAGAACATGATCCTATCCTATTATTCTAAAAAAAGTAGACATTATGCTATGTGTTCCTCGCATAATGTCTAGCTTCTGGCAAAACAATCAAGTATTCATGGTTTTAACTGTTAAGTGTATACGCCGAAGTCACTTTAACGTTTCTTTCAATGGTGTTTCTCACAGGTGATATTTCTATGGCTTTTGCAATCAACTTTTCAACCTGTGCTTCATCTGCTTCACTGTCCACATTGAAACGAACGTTTATTTCATCAAAGCCAGGATTCCCTTCTTTTAAGCCAAAGAAAACGTTCAGATCTATTTCGCCAGTAACATCAACGTCCAACGAATGTATTTTAATCCCCATACCACTAGCTGTGGCAATGAATCCAACACCTACACATGCGCCAAGTGCACTTAACAAAAGCTCAACGGGATTAGGCCCTTTTCCAGTTCCGGAAAGCCATTCTGGTTCATCAATGGGTACCGGCTTATAGTCCCCAACCTCGGCCTCCGAGTAAAACCCATCTTTCCATTTTACTGTAGAAGCAAAACCTGAAATCGCCTCCTCAGGGTGTTTCTTAAAATTTTCTGCCAAGCTTCCGAGCATATTCACATCTACACCATTCATTTTACTCATGTTTAGGCTCCTCTATTTTATATTAATTGAATCCTCACTTGTCCTTTATGACTTTTTAGGCGGGATCGCACACCCTTCATCAGTACATAATCCTTCACTAGAGGTTTCATCAGAAAGAATTTCAAACTTAGTTACCGGATGCTCCTCTTCCCAAACTTTCTCCAACACTTGAGAAAAAGATTCTGACGGCTGTGCCCCTGAAACTGCATATTTTTGATTGAATATAAAGAACGGTACCCCGCTAATTCCAACTCGACGAGCATCATCTTGATCTTTTCGGACTTGATCTGCATAGAGATCCTTCGTTCTCAATACTCCAAGGGCATCTTCTCTATTTAATCCAACCGCTTCTGCAATATCGGCCAGAGTATCATAATCTCCTACATCTCTTGATTCAGTGAAATGTGCGACAAGTAATTTTTCATTTAGCGTTGTTTCTTTACCTTTCGTTTTCGCCCATTTCAATAAACGATGGGCATCCAGTGTATTGGTAGGTTTAAGACTATCTAATTGAAAGGATAATCCCACATTTTTGGCTTGTTGAGTTAAGTGACTCAGGAATTCTTTCGCTTGTTTTCTTCCACCAAACTTGTGGGTTAATTTTTCTACAAAACTTGTCCCATCATATGAAGAAGCTCCCGGATCAAGCTCAAAGCTCTTGTATTCAATATTTATTTTATCTTTATACGGTATTCCTTCTAAAGCTTTCTCCAGATTTTGTTTACCTATATAGCAGAATGGACATGCAATGTCAGACCAGATTTCAATGTTCATGTTTCTACCCCTTTTCAGTTTAGTTATTCGTCAAATGCAACCAGTGCATTTACACCATGAGCAAGAGCGGAACCAGCTTTTAAAGCAGTAGCTACCATAATTGATTCAGCAAGCTCTTCTTTAGTCGCCGCGGCTTTTTTGGCTGCTTTTGTATGAATATCAATGCAATACGGACACCCCGTGGTATGGGCAACCGCAACCGCAATCAATTCTTTTTCCTTGGCACTAAGTATTCCAGCTTTCAATGCTTGCTGATCAAAAGAAGCAAAGGATTTAAACGAATCACTTAATTGGGTAAACTCCCGCAGTCGATTAATATAAGATGCGCGGTATAACTCGTCGTCATCGGTACCATCATACGCATTTAAAGCATTAACGCCATGAGCCATCGCCGAACCGGCTTTGAGCGCAGTGGCAACCATTATAGCTTCTGCCATTTCTTCTTTTGAAACACCATGTTTCTTAGCTTGTTTTACATGAACCTCAATGCAATAAGGGCATCCCGTGGTGTGGGCTATAGCAATTGCAATGAGTTCCTTGTATTTTGCCGTCAGTTTACCTTCAGCCAATGCTAGATTTTCAAAGGCTATAAATGCCTTGAATATCTCTGGAGAAACCAAGTTAAATTCTCCAATACGCTTAAAATTTGATTTTTTAAATAAACTGTCTTGATGACTCATAGAAAGCCCCTCTATTCATTAGAAATTTTTTGTATACTCTGAGTTTATATTAAAAATAGTTATTTTCAATTGATTTATTGAATAATAGAATGCGCTTGTGTTCAAGTCAAGTACTTTATGCGAAGTGGGAATATATTCAGCCTTCCAACATATGCATGCGAACTGACTATTTTCCGAATTTTTGAATATTTTAGCTTTCCCCTTCACAATAAAAAAGCATCCTTAGAATACAGTTTGTTAAACCTTAGTTATTTTTAAAGTTCCATTTAATATAAAGTGTTCAATGTCTCACGTGTAAACGGAAGTAATTCTTCTGATCGTCCATCTCGGATCTTAATTACCCATTCAGGGTCAGCCAATAATGCGCGACCCACCGCTATCAAATCGAATTCTTCACGTTCTAATCTCTCGATTAAATCGCCCATCTTGTTGGCTTTGCCATTAGCTTCTTCCCCGGTAGCAAAGAAATCCACGAAATCAGCGCCCTCAAGGCCGACAGATCCAACTGTAATTGTTGGTTTTCCTGTCAATTTTTTTATCCATCCTGAGAGATTCAATTCAGATCCTTCAAATGCAGGTTCCCAATAGCGACGAATAGAGGCATGAAAGATGTCAACGCCTGCATCAACTAATGGCGTTAAGAAACGTTTTAATTGTTCTGGAGTTTCTACTAATTTTGCTGTATATGCATCATATTTCCACTGTGAGATTCGTAGCACAATTGGAAAATCTGGTCCAACAACACGTCGGCAAGCTGCGATTACCTCACTAGCAAAGCGAGTACGATTGACCATGTCGCCACCGTATTCATCGGTACGCGAGTTTGTTTTTTCCCAGAAGAATTGATCCATTAAAAATCCATGTGCCGCCATAATCTCAATACCATCAAAACCAACTTTTTTAGCATTGGCTGCTGCCTGCTCGAAGGCTTCAACCAATTCCAAAATTTCTTTTTTAGAGTAATCATTGACGTTACCGCGTGCACCCATGTGCCATATTTGCGAGAAGATTTTACCACCGATTTCGTGGACACCATCAACTACTTTTGACCATCCGTTTAGCGCATCTTCTCCGTATAAGTGTGGTACGTCCTCCTGCCATGCCGGCACCTCGGATGCAACATCAGGATGGTTGATAAATGTACCCTCTGTCAGAATAAGTCCAACACCATTTTCAGCTCTACGGCGATAATACGCAGCGACATCCTCCCCTGGCACTCCATTTGGAGAAAAGTTTCGAGTCATTGGTGCCATCACAATACGATTAGATAGTTTGAGATTTCCCATTTCGAATGGTTGAAAAAGAACTGCAACAGATTGATTATCCATAAAAACCTCCAAGTTTTATCACTGAATATGTTTTTTGTAATGTTGACGTTCGTATTTTACCGACAATTAAAAACAAATCGGTCTTTACATATAATTTTGTAAAAAATTCTTCCATCAATAACATTACTTGAACTCGAATCCCTGATGCTCCAACATTCTTCTCACTTCAGGATAATAAATGTGGTTATAAAAGGAGGATATTTCTTGACTCCAACCTCTGGTTTCTTTTCCATTTGTACGTTTATCCATGTAGTTAGAGATCGTTTGATCATATTCTTTAATAAGGCCTTCTAAGTTGGTATCGTACCGTTCTTTATGCCAAATTGCCTTTTGAGGTAAACGAGGCTTCTTCGCAGAGAAATCAGCTGGATGTCCAACAACAAGTCCGCTTACAGGAAATACATATTCAGGAAGCCCGAGTAACTCAATTAATTCAAGCGGCTGGTTTCTCACTCCTCCAATCGGCACAATACCTAGTTCTAATGATTCTGCTACTGCAATCGCATTGCCCATCGCCAGTCCAACATCAGTTGATCCTACTAAGATGGACTCCATACTTTCGGTAATAACCAAGCGTTCTTCATTCTGTTCGGCAGTAAGTTTCGCTCTAAAAAAATCAGCACAAAACAATAGGAACACAGGAGCTTGTGCTACCCACGGCTGGTTTCCAGTCAGCTCAGTAATTTTTTCTTTGGTTTGTCGATCCTCGATACTTATGACAGTCACTTGCTGCCCATTGATAGAGGATGGAGCTGCTTGCACAGAATTCATGATTAGTGTCAGTTCTTGCTCGCTGACTGGCTGTTCCGTATAACTACGGATAGATCGGTGATTCATTAAGATTTCGTATAGCTCATTCTTATTCATTGTCCCTTACCTTTCTTTGGTTATAATTAGTATCTATATTGATACGAAATAGCGAAAAATCCCTTATGAACGTTTGTTATATACCTCAACAGCACTTTGCAGAAAATGTTCAATCTCTTCGCGTGATTTACGAAGCTTGTTTACATATCGAGTAAGCTCTTTACCGTCGACATAGGCTACAAAGCTTGGAATACCCATAATATTTTGTTCTTCACTTACAGTACCTACTTGATCTACATCCACTTCGATGAGATCCAGATCATTCGCAAATTTTTCTTCAACTTCAGGCATGAATGGATCAATGAATTTGCAGTCGGGGCACCAGTCTGCTTTGAAAACAGCAACTGTAATTTTGGGGGAACGGATAGCTGTATCAAATTCGGCTTTAGAGGTAACTTTTTTCATTTTAATATCTCCTTTTTTTTAATGGATGGTTACCATTCCATTTGATTTTGTTCAATATAGTTACTTGTCAGATCATCTCCAGCATCAATCGATACCTTGCCTTCGGTACCTACCGGCACGCCTGCTTTGACAAGCAGCTGACCAATGTGGCATTTTTCTTCTGCTTGTAGGAATAATGCTTCGACGACAGCGATATCTTCCTTGGATGCATTTGAGGATAAAACAACATGCGGACGATGTATAATGCTCAGTTGTACCCCTCTAGCTGTGTTCCCTTCTGTGTCCATAAAGAACCCAGCAACGGGTACTTTCTTGCGATCTAACATGTAAGCTAGGGTCAGAGCATAACAAGCAATGGCAGAGGACATCAGAAGTTGTTGTGGGTTAGCACCTTCGCCACTTCCCCCTTTAGGAACAGGGATAGCAACTTGGGTGAGTAAATTGTCGCTTTTAATGCGACCAAATCCTTTCGCGTCTTTGAACCAAACCGTATTCATAACCATTTTTTGATCCGGCATTCTAATATGCTCCTTTCCCCACGTTATTAAATATTTTCTAAAGAATCGATAAACTTTTCGCTATCCATGGCCGCCATAGCTCCAGATCCTGCTGCAGTAATAGCTTGACGATACCGACTATCCTGCACATCTCCACAAGCAAACACACCTGAAATATTTGTCATTGATGTGCCGGGTACTGTGACGATATAGCCGTTCTCATCCGTCTCAATTTGACCATTTAAAAAGTCCGTATTCGGATGATGGCCGATGGCTACAAATACACCATGTGCGTTTAGGATTTCCTCTTCGCCGGAGACATTGTTCCGGACTTTCAATCCTGTCACTCCACGCTCTTCCGCAACAACTTCAAGCGGAGTTTTGCTTAAAGCCCACTCAATTTTAGGGTTTGAACGAGCGCGATCTTGCATAATTTTTGAGGCTCTCAGTTCTTCTCGACGATGCACCAGAGTAACTTTAGAAGCGAATCGTGTTAGAAAGTTGGCCTCTTCCAATGCAGTGTCGCCTCCGCCCACTACAATAAGTTCCTTATTTCGAAAGAAGAATCCATCACAAGTGGCACAAGTACTCACGCCCCGGCCTACATTTTCTGTTTCACCTGGTATTCCTAAATATTTCGCACTGGCACCAGTTGAAATGATCAGAGTTTCAGTAATGATTAAACCTTTGCCCTCAACTTCCAATGTAAACGGTCGTTTTTCCAAATCTACTGTCTTTACCCAACCGTTAAGAAATGTAGCCCCGAATCGTTCCGCTTGTTTACGCATATTATCCATTAATTCGGGGCCCATGATGCCTTCTGGAAATCCAGGATAATTCTCGATTTCAGTTGTTGTTGTAAGCTGTCCTCCTGGTTCAAGTCCTTCAATGACGAGCGGATTCATATTAGCACGAGCCAGGTAGATCGCTGCGGTCAGTCCAGCTGGACCAGTTCCGACTATAACAGATTTATACATATTCTATCCCTCCCAATTTGAGTGTTTATACAGTTGCGTATAACAAAATTTAATATTCAATTGAATAATTGAATTATAGCATTGGAATATCTGTTCGTCAACACCTCCATAGAACTACAAATGAGACACGGATTGTTAAGTCCATAATTCAAAATAATCTTTTCAATATTCAAGCATTACAAGTAGAGATGAGATTCTGCCACGATTGGAACGTCTCAAGTAATAGCTTGCCAGTCACCCACGACGATACCGCGGGCATTGGTCATAAATAAATCGCCTTGCTTTTAATCGTATCGAACTAGTTGAGCAAGTTCCCATGAAGAACTGCTTTCGCAGTACCTGCAGCCTGCGCCCCTAGAGTGGAGACGAAATCCCCTGAAATGCACAAGATTTGTCCCCTTAAATCACATAATCCATTCAGATGGGGCTTAACTAGTCCTTGCTATCTTGCGTTTATGAGGATAGATGAAATAAAACGGATTTCTCTTTAACTTTTTAAATAATGTATTCCTATAAATTTTATCAAATTATCCTTTTGACTTGACTGCACTTGGGATGCTCATGTTAAAATTTTAATATTCAATTGAATGACCAAGAGTTCGATTTCGTGAGTAAAATCAATATTTGAGTAAGTATCTAATTTCCTCATTACGATTCTTCAGATATGGATTATAGTTTAAAGCGTGTTCTAAGGCTTCTGCTATTCATGAATTGAAATTGGGGATTCCCGTTTTATAATACGACAAGAATAGAGGTTGACAATAATGGAAGAAATGCTGAACTCAGCGAAAACTTTTAAGGAAGATCTTTATAAACAATTGGCTAGAATCGGAAAATGTTTATCCAGTGATAAACGTCTTGAGATTTTAAACCTGCTATCCAATGGTTCTAGAACGGTAGAAAAAATAGCTACCTGTACAGACATGAATATTGCGAATGTATCCCGGCACCTTCAAGTTCTGCTTGATGCAAAACTGGTTAAATTCACGAAAAAAGGAACATATGTGATCTATTCTTTGGCTGATCCAGAAATCATCGAATTCCTTTCCTCTTTATGGCGAATTAGTGAAAAACAGATTCCTGACATTAGTAGAATGAAAGATGATTTCCTAAACAATCTTAATGACGTTCAAACGCTTACGATGGATGAGATTAGGGAGAAAATTAATAATGATTCAATAATTTTGGTGGATTTACGTCCTAGAGAAGAGTATGACATGGATCATATTGCGGGAGCAATTTCGATGCCGATGGAGGAGTTAGATGTATTGATAAGAGAAATTCCGAAAAACACAGAAATCATCGCATATTGTAGAGGTCCACTGTGTGTCTACTCCGCACTGGCAACACAGAAATTACAATCTGAAGGCTTTACGGCTTATCGCATGGAAGAGGGCTTGAATGAGTGGCAAGAACATTTTCAATTACACTAAGCTGACTTCAAAGAACAGATAAGAACAAATATATTTCTCCAATCCTTAACTAAAAAGACTTCAAGGCCAATATAACTAGGCTCTGAAGTCCTTTTTAGTTAAAATAAACTTAAAGCAAAAAAAATAATTCATCTTCATTCTTTTCGAGCAATGGGTATCGCCTCACGCGATACAAAGTGGACACCTCGTTCGCAGAATTCGTCGTACTTGCCATAATCGAGATAGCCGCGGTCCATTAAGTATGTCGCATCCGTTTCGTCAATCTGGACGTCCATCTGTTCATGATCTGCTTGCTGAGCGGTTGTGATCACGGCTTTGTCCGGATAGACAATGCTCGGCTCTGCGAAGGTGACGCTTCGGAAGCGCCATTCCTCAACGAGCTTCGAAGAGACCTTCCCCATCTCCAAGAACAAATCCAATGGACTCGCCTACCCATTTTCCCAGATCAATTGATGTACCGTATGCCTAACCTTTTTCTGTAGCTCTTTGTCTATTCACACAAACTACGTCCCTTCATTCTCAAAAAACATAATTACGCCACTGATTGGGGAAAACGTTCCTTCACTTCCTATCATGCTCGCCTTAAGTTTCAATGTGAAGTTTTATGCAACGCTACTGATTTGCACTGTAATTTATGTAATGCATTTAATGTCAAGCATAAAAAAAGCATGCTCCGAATGTCTTCCTTTTCTTCTTTGTGGCTGCTTAGGAAACATGATATGCTTTCTCTTAAGAGGTGGTTAGAATGGCGAATATTCAAGAAATTGCTCGCTTAGCGGGAGTATCCACAGCAACTGTATCACGAGTAATTATAAACGCGGCTACGTAAGTGATTTAACGAGACAAAGAGTTTTAGGAATTGTTGAGGAGCTTGATTATGTCCCCAATGCTAATGCGATCTCTCTAAAAAAAGGTGAAACCCGTCAGATTGGAATAATAATGACTCAATCATGGGACGAGTATCCGTCAGGACACTGAAATTAATCGTCGCTTGTATTTCTTTCGGTCCGCCTGTAAACGTACCTTTGACTGTGTTAGGTCCTTTCAAAAAGTCCATCGCTGACAATTCTAATTGATCACTGGAACCTGCCACAATGATTAGCTCGCTGTCTTGACCCAACCCGTTTATCAGAGAGGAAATCGCCTTCGCGTTAGGTGCAGTTGCCAAGATGACTTTCGCACCGCCTAATGCTTGTAATGCCTCAGCCGGATCTTCTTTGGCCGAATCAATATAGTGATGGGCTCCAAGTTCACGTGCGAGAGCTTCTTTATCATTTCCTCGAGAAATAGCCACGGTGCGAAATCCGGCTTTGCTTGCAAATTGAACGGCAAGATGCCCCAGTCCACCAACCCCTTGAATCGCCAACAAATCACCAGGACGAGCTTTACTATTTTTGATGGCACTAAAGGTTGTTTCTCCAGCACACATTAGTGGGGCAGCTTCCATCACCGAAATTTCATTTGGAATTCTGGACAAGCTATCTTCATAAGCAACCATGTACTCCGCATATCCACCGTCTATTGTTAATCCGGTTACATGGCTATGTCCCCCATTCCATCCAATGCCAACACGTTCTCCGATTTTCCATTTTGATGCGCCGGCTCCAAGCTCATCAACGATTCCTATCACTTCATGTCCAGGAATGCGGGGATATGCTGACGCACCACCGCCCATGGCCATTGAATCTCCGTTACAAACGCCACAAGCTTCAACGCGGAGCAATACTTGCCCTTCTAACGGCTGCGGAACCGGCACCTCAACTAACTTCATTTTTTCTCCTGTAGCTGGAATTTGCATGGCTTTCATTTTCTTCATGAATAAACCTCCATATTTTTAAAATGAAGGAACTTCATTAGTATAGTTTAAATTAATTCAAGCATTCAATTAATTAATTGAATGATTGAATTAATTATTTTCATTACGGATAGATTCGTTGAAACTTCTTGTTAGTTTGTTGTTGTACAAATATATTATTCATTGTATTTTTGTTATCTGATTGATGATTTTTGAGACTGCAATTTCAGCTGACTGAAGTGCACCTTCAAGATGTCCCCCAAATTCTGTATTTGTTTCTGTTCCAGCAAAAGCAATTTTATTTTTCCATTCCCCAGATACAAGTATAGGTCCGTAATGTGGAAAATTTTGAAGTGGAATACGATCTGCGGATATAGTCGTATCGACATCCGCAGACCAATCTTTATAAATAATAGTCCTTACTTTTATTGCTGACGGGCCGAAAAGCCTAATCAACTGTTCCTTCACTTGCTCTAAAACCTCCTTTTCCCCTAACTGTTTGCGGACCTCCGGAGGCATGCCAAAGAAACCAAATAATGCACCCGAGCCTGTTTTGGGAGATGCATCATGAATTTCCCGCAGAGGCCCTACCCAACTCGATGCGAAACCTGAAAGTCCATCTTTTCTCCAAAAAGGCTCATCATAAACAGCTACAGCCTTGGCTTGTCCAGCCATCCAGGTTGGTTTGTTGATAAGGTTTAAGTTCGTTTCAGGAGGGAATGAAGGAATAAAAGTAATCTGTTGTGCAATAATTCGAGGCGGTAATGCTAGAATAACAGCACGAGCGATAAACTCTTTTGTTTGTCCATCTGCAAGTTCTGTGGTTATCGTGATGGAGTTTTGATCGTTTAATTTTATTGTCTTCACACGTGTTTCTAAATCAAAGATTTCAAGTGGCAACTTACTAGCTAATGCATCTATTAAAGATTGTACGCCACCTGAAAATCGCAATGATCTCTCCATGGAGTGATCCGGGAGGATATGGCGTTCAGGCGCTTGGTTCTCATACCGCTCAAATAACATTGCCCCTTCGGTGTGCTGAACGAAAGTTTCGAGGTGTAGCTCTTGAACGAGTTTGGTGATCGTACGCTCATATTGCGGCCAGAACCAAGTGGGTCCAAGATCAAATTGACCCAGTTCAGGTTTGTCGGGACTGGTGGTACTTAAAATCCTACCACCAATCCTTTTGCGAGCCTCCAAAATCTTACATCCAATACCTTGTGCTGTGAGTAAGTTAGCAGCTCGCAGGCCACTTAAACCAGCACCAATAATAATCACGGAATTCTTCATTCTTTTCTCCATCGGATTAAATAGTTTTATTTTCATGTTGATATTACCATAGAATTCATACCGCACTGTACAACTGTTCTAATCGTGCTTCTAATTGTTCAAACTGAACAAACCGTCCTTCACGAAGATATTCCTTTTGCTCAAAATATAAGATGATCACGGGAACTGTAAAAATCAATAATTTTCCTGCAACCGCCTCTACCTGACTAGCATCTATATGCGCAAGTTTTATTTCTGGATAGTTGGTAAGTAATTCTTTTAATTTGGGATAAATTGCATGACATACATTACAATCATCTTGAGATATATATAGCATACTTAATCGGTTATTTTGGATAAACATATCAATTTCATTCACCGAAGTTATTTCTTGGACATTTATCATTAATCTCCCGCCTTACTGTATGTTATTCGGAACTGAGATCCTATCATATGCAATATTGTCCTAATTTACTTTGCTGACTCCATTCAATAGATTGAGAAACTGGACCTACTAATAAATATAAATCATGAAATCCCTGTTTTCGTAGAATACGTACCGCTTTTTTTCCTTTAAAAAATTGATCCGTCAATATAATTACGCTATCTTTTGGAGACAAATCTTTTCCCCAAACAAAAGGCAATCGTCCTAGGGAAATATTGATGGATTCCGGAACATGCTCTTTTTCAAAATCGTAACTATCTCTAATGTCAAGCCATTTAATAGTATCGGGCACCTGGATTGGGTTTGATTTTAAAGATAACATGGTTACACTGCGAAGGAAGCGGAAATGTTGAATTAGCCAGTAAATTAGCAAAAAAACTAATATCAAAGCATACATAATCATTTGTTATCCCAGTCTGAAACTAGACTAAAGAACTTCCGTTTTTGTCTGGTCGTGATTGCTGTTAATTTCAAAGGTTTATCCCCTTTGGATTTTTTGGATTTTCCATTTATATCTACTCCATTCTGTAATGTATTATTAAGTGAAATCCTTAAAATCAATTGAAGTTGAATTTAATGATTAATTTTCGGTATGATCGATTCTCTTCATTCTCCATCGTAAACATTCCACTCTCGGGCTCCTTCTTCTATTCGATATGCTGTGAAGCCCAGTTTTTGAATGTAATCAACAGCTTGAGCTGCAAGAGAACAATAGGTACCACGACAGTATGCAGCAACTTCTACATCCGCTTTATTTATTGTTTTTAGGTATTCTTCCAGCTGCTCTAAGGGTACAGAAATAGCACCTGGGATATGAGATGTTTCATACTCCTCAACTGGTCGAAGATCAATGAGAACTATGTTATCCTGCTTCATTTTAACCATTAGGTCATTTTTTGTGATAGTTTGAACACCTTCGTACTGCCTTTTCAATTCATCCTTAATCAGTTTTATGTCAGCGAGTCTGTCCTCGCACAAATTCCATAAAGAGGACAAAAAATGAGTTACAGATGAGTCACTAATATTATATATAACAAAAGTACCTTTCTTGTGAAATTTAACTAACTTCGCTTCTAGCAAAATCTGTAAGTGACGGGATACATTCGCAACACTCATACCAGTTTGAGAAGCCAAACTTTCAACAGATTTTGGTCCGTTTGATAAGAGATCCATAATCTCAAGTCTTTTGTCACTGGATAAACATTTCCCAATTCGAGCGAATTGCTGATACAGACGTTCTTTAATATCTGATTTGGAAGATGTAATTTCCATTAGAACCCTCCTCTCTTTGTAGCGCTACCTTATAATTCCGGTTATACCTTCTGCATTCGAATTACTTACAAGTATGTCCAAGTATAAATTAGCGATTCAATATTTAATTTCCGAACTAGCTCAAGAATGCTTAAATAATTATGTTGAAAAGAACGACGGTTCAGATGAATCCCAATCCGTCGTTCTCTTTACATATTTTCAATAATTAAAAATGAATTTGTTGATCACTCTGTTAATTGAGTAATCCTAGAATCTTTACTTTAAGAGCTTGTTTTTGATTGACCCCTACCATTGTCTCAGCCAATTTACCATCTTTAAATAAGAGTAGCGTAGGAATACTTCTAACTCCAAATTGTTGAGCCAATTCGATTTCTTCATCAACGTTGACTTTGGCTATTGTTGCTTGTCCAGCTAAATCATCAGCTAGCTCATTTATGATTGGAAGTTGCACTTGACAAGGTGGACACCACGGTGCCCAAAAATCGACTAATGTCACTCCGGTGTTAATATTCGACTCAAAATTCTGTTTTGTTAAAGATACTGCTCCCATAAATAGAATCCCCCTCAATTAATTTATCAAATATTCAATGGATTAATTGAATTATACTTTTGAAATCAGATTAAGTCAACCTCCTCAATCAGGTCTGGTCAAATTTCTTGAAGTATTACTTAGATGTGGAACGTCATAATCTGCAGAATTCATACATCGCTCACCAATTACCAACGTTTTAGCATCTATACTTCTGAAGGACTCGTAAGTTTCACGTATTAAGCATTGTTTTCAGTAGAACAACCGTATGCCCTTCTCCAAGAATGGTTTGCCAGTGCGAACAAGATTTTGACCGCACGATTGCAGTGGATCTGAAAGGCGTCTTCCTGATGATGAAATATGAAATAGAAACGATGCTGAAGCTCGGCGGCGGCACCATAGTAAATACCGAATCCGTTGCAGAGGATTGAACTGAGATCCATGGCACCTTACGTGGAAGCCAAGAAATGGAGTCGTGGAGTTGACCAAAGCGGCGGCGATCGAAAGGGGGACGTGTGAACGGGATTGAACCCGGACTGACAGAGACTCTGATGATTAAAGATTGGCTGGATGACCCGGAATACTGCCAAACCGTCATTGGCAATATTCCCCCAGGGCGAGTACCCAACCGGAAGAAATTGCGGAGATGGTGATCTTCTTATCCTCTCTCCGGCGGCAGGCTTCGCTGCAGGTCAAAACTTCGCGGTGGATGACGGACAGAGCGCACATTAATTGAAACATATTAAAAAAACAAAGAGTTCTCCTTTCTAACGAAGCTTCCCGATAAGCTGTATAACCAGACCCTTCGTCAGACTGCACGGATTAGCCTTGGCGGCAGCAAATCAGAGTTGAGTTGTCCAACGAATTTGGTGAACAGCCGTTATCTATCGGCGGAGCCACACTCGGTTTGACCGAAAGCGGTGCGAAGGTTGTTGAAGGATCAGTAAGGGGGTAACTTTCAGCAGGAATTGCTCCACAGTGATTCCTGTGGAGCAACTATTCTAAGCGATCTGGTTGACCTGGAGGTCGACCAGCTCAGTATGGTCAGCATCAGTTTGTTTCTGTCCGAAGAGACCGTACCGACAACTTACCATTGGGACACCCGCCAGACGGCCTATATCACTGCCGGGAACCATGTAGCGGACACCGATTTACTGCGGATGCCATTACGGATGTAAGTATGTATATCAAACGGATATTAGTGGCTACGCAGATGAATGCAGGAACCATTGTGGCATAAGGGACTCCATTACCGATGGGCTGCAAGAGAACAGTTTTGGCAGAACCCAACACAGGAAAAAAGAGAAAGCTACAGAAGTGCATTTGCCTCTATAATGATTAAGAACCAAGATGTTGACGGCACGAAAGATAACTTGGTTTCTCCGAAAACAAGTAGGAAACTGATGGAACCAAGCCGCACCCAAACTTCACTCCAATTCGTTCAAACCCATCTTCTCCAGGTTCTTCAAATAGGGGATGTGATAGTCCCGTTACTTGCCCCATCAAGTGCTGCAGCAATGGGGATTGCACTTGGCGTGTTTCTTAAACGAGGGACAAAGAACTGTAAGCTTTAAGTGGCTCAAGTTCTAGTAACATATGCCGAGAAGATTTTAAATACGCTCAACGGAGCTAGAGCCGCAGTAGGAAGCAGTTCCATTCCTTCTGGTCCTCTGGCTATCGGTTCCATGGAAATAACGGCAGCTGTCCGGCTCCCTTCAGTTTTCACACAATATCATTTAAAATATCCGAATGTAGATTTTTCTTTAATTACAGGTCCCACAGAAAAGCTACTTCATGGAGTCCTTCATTATAAATTGCATGGAGCTTTTGTTTCCGGCCCTATTGAACACCCTGATCTAACGCAAGACAAAGTTATAGAAGAGAAGGTTGTTCTTGTAACATCACCAAAACATCCTTTAATTCAGTCAATCCATGATATACAAAATCATATGATGCTAGTTTTCCCTAAAGGATGTTCATACCGCACGAAGCTTAACACTTTGTTTCAAGAAGAAGAATTGTTACCTGTGAAATTAATGGAATTTGGAAATCTTGTAACGATCATTGCTTGTGTCAGTGCAGGAGGCTCATATCGGTTAAACACCCTTATTGTGGACACTGCACCTCTTATTCGACATTGATCAAAGAATTGCTTTAAATTGCTTCCATTTTCTTCAAATTGAACCGCGCTAGACTTTAACTTGCTTGGGTTTCACAGTCCCATCCTTAAGCGCCTTCATATATTCGTATGGAGAGAAGTCGTAGATGCTGCCATGCAGACGAATGCGGTTGTAATCTTGAATAAACTGACTAACGATCTCATAGGCCTGTGGATAGGACTCAAATTCATGGCGACGATAGCACTCAAGTTCTATGATGGCATGATAGGATTCAATATGAGCGTTTTTATTTGGTGTTTTAGGCGGAATACGTTCGTGGATCATGACAAACTCCGTACATGCCTCTTCAAATCGATGGCTGATAAACTGTGGGCCGTTATCGGAACGTATGACAGGCTTATCTGTTTGATTAAAGAGCTGGCGCTTCATGAGCGCATCCTGCGTGATCTGAACGAGATGTTTGGCTTCACAGGTCAGTCCAATATGATAGGCGACTATGGCACGATCAAACACGTCAATAATGCTCATAAGGAAGAAGAATCGCTGCTCACCATGGATCCATCCATATTTAATATCAACCTCCCACAACTGATTTGAGCCGGTTATTAGGCGATTATTTGCCAGTCGCTTGGGATACTTTATGTTGATTTTGCGCTGTGGACGAAGCACTTCCATGAGCTTGCACAGTCGGTATACTTTCTTCTTGTTGATCTTCAGCGTATAACGTCTTCTAAGAAGCACCGCAAGCTTACGATAACCGTACGCTGCGCCTTCTCCTGCCAGGAATTCAGTGATCCATTCACAAATCTGTTCATCGCTAACGGGCTCGCCGTCTTGTCTATAAGAATAACCAGGTGCGGGGCGACCGACCCTATGGATGGTTTTTGCTTCTTGCTGATCTCTGCTTATATGTGCATAATACGAGGATCGTTCGACCTCCAATACGCGCAGCACCAAGCTGATGTTATGACCTTGTCCGATATATTTCTGGGCAATCACTATTTTAACCGCAAGTGCGGGTTCGTTTTTTTTAGTAGGTCTTTGAGAATGTCCCTCTCTAAGGCTTGCTCCGCAAAGAGCTTCTTCAGTTTTTCATTCTCTTTCTCTAATTGTGCATAGTCTTCTGCGGTAGGAATAAACTTGGATTGCTTGACACTGTTCCCGTCTAACTGATCCAGATCCTTACGGTTAAAATCTCTGGCCCACCTGAGAACCATCTTAGGGTCGAGTTCATGTTGACGCGCTACCGCCGTCATATTGCCAATCTCTTTCCCCTTGGCTACAACCATTTTCTTGAAGTTTAAGTCGTACTGTTTCTTCTTCATATCTCGTTCCCCTCCGCTTGATTTCATTGTATCTAAGTAAGGGGTGTACTGTCCAAGTCTAAATAGGGGCTAAATAGATATTCTTGTCATCCAACAGTGTCAGACACTTTATATCTCTCTTTAAGATGCCCAAATAATAAGTTCAACCTTTGTTGGTGGAAAATGGAAGGTATCTTCCTTTAGCAAACATATTCTCACTCGAAGTCTGTTTGTTAAAGTTAGAATCAACAGCAACGGTGTTTCACATCGATTTATCTCTCTTTATAGCAATCTAGTACTTTTCGATATTCTATTTCACTATGTGTTGGAATAGCTCGAAGATCGAGTATAAAGTTATCGTTAATTGAAGTATTCTCGGAGTGAATTAAACTAATCTCCCGTTGAGAAGACGGCAGCCGATCGTCTGGCCGGCTGCCGTCTTGTCGTGATCGAGCTATAGGTACCCATTAGCGAAATGAATGGATCGGTTTCACCGCTTTACTGCTTCTGCTTTTCCTTCACCCATTCCTTGTACTCCGGAAGTGTGTATTCATCCGTCTTCACAACCGTCCATTGATTATCCTGATAGGTCAAATAGACTTCCATTAGGAACTCCCAACCAGCTTCCTCGAAATCCGTTGCCACATATGTCATTTTCCCGTGAACAAGCACCATCACTTCATGCTCACTGATGGTCTCTACTTTAATCCAATCGTTGCTTTCGATATCGAAATTAGCATCGAGGTAGTCAGTCCCCGCCAAGGATTCCAGCTCAAACTGCTCCACATTGATCCCCTTAATGCGGTCAATCTTCGTCTGCAGCAGGGGTACCGCTCCCACAGTCGGTTCATATCTTGATGCAGGGCGGCTTGCGTGCGGTAGTACATATATTCTCGTATCGGTTTCGTGTACTTCACCCAATCTGACGGCTCTAAATCTATGGGCTGAGACTCTTTGGCACGGATAGGCGCGAAGACTGTTCTGAAGATCCTGCCCGTTGTAGTGCCTGCCTCTACCTTATCCAAATATTGGTTGTTTGTCATATCGACGGATACTTCGCTAAACTTCCTCTATGAAGAATCACTTTCCTCTTAAATACTCACGTTTTCTTAGATTTTGACCAAGTAGTTCTTCTTAGTAGATAACTATCAAATGGATGGAAGTTATAGACGAAGAAATTTATGGGACTGGTTTTGGCGCAAAACTCACCTACCCAAACCACTATCTGTTAAAATGGAAACTTAGGTAAAGTATGGTTGCGCCTTTGGATCTCCACATAAGCTCATGGTGCTTAACCCTCCCACATCTCACAGAGTCTACGCTCCCACATTCCTTCATTCAACCTATCCATGAGGTGGAGGTCAGATATGCTGCCGGACAGGATCTTCGTCCGTATGTTAGTTCTGTTCCGACTCATCCGTGCTTCTTGTTATCTAACTTTGGTTTAGGTCATCAACTCGAATAACGTACAGTTAAGCTGCTTGAGGTAATTCTCCGTATCGAGGAATGTCCTGGATCATCTTCTTTTCACTAAACTCATGTCCCTTCTTCAGTATGCCGAACAGGATCCGTATGAGTTTATTACATAACGCGATGAGGGATTGCATCTTTTTCAATGGATTTACTGGCCGTTTGGTGTAATACTCGTGCAAGGTCCGAAAGGCTGCATTCTTAGCCACTAACGGCATCATTACTCTAAAAAGTAAGGCACGAAGGCGTTTTCTGCCTCTCTTCGTTATCTTGGTCTGTCCTGTATGTGTACCAGATGAATTTGTTTTCAAATTCAATCCAGCGAGCTTCGTAATCTGTTTGGGATGACGGTACTGGCTAATGTCACCTACTTCAGCAAGGAACCCTGCGATCGTGTCTCTCCCAATCCCTTTAATCGCCAGCAATTGCTGCACATGAGGAATTTGTATGAGTAACTCATCCAATCTTGCTGCTAACTCTTCGAGTTTGTTATGAAGCCATTCGTACTGGGTAAGCAAGAGCTTAAGCTCCATTTTCGCTAACTCTGAGCCTTCTCTTATACCCACTGAACGGCTTGCTTCTTCCTTAAGATTCTTGATCCTACCAAGACCAAGTCCTCGCTTTGCAACTGTCCTCAGGTGCTGCAGCAAGGTTTCATCCGACACATGGACAAGCTCATGCGGCAGTAAATAGAGGCTAAGCATTTGGATGGCAGACTTGCATTCCCAATCCTTAAATACCTTTAGAAACTCTGGAAAGTACCGATCTAGCCAGTTATGGACTCGTGCTTGGACCACACAAAGGTCAGTCGTCAGGTGCTCGCGAATTTTCGTCGCTTCCCTCAGTTCTGCATAAATGCCTTGAGGAATGCTTGGTACGGCGTATCTCCCGTCTTTGACCAGTTGTGCAATGACTTTCGCATCCTTGATGTCATTTTTCGTAGGCGAATTGTCATCCAGCTCTTTTGCTATGACGGAAGAAGAAATCATCACAGCTGTCGAAGTAACACCGGGAACCAGCGATGATGGCAAACAGTTACCTGCTCTGCTGGTACAAACGAAGGCAAACGGGATTGAAGTCGAAGAAATCATTGCAGACACGGCATACTCTGGCAAAGACAATCTGGAAGTCATGAAAAAAGAAACGATCCAGCCTGTGGTTCCACTAAATCCCGTTGTTCACTCAGGAGGCCAGCGTCAAGAGGGATTTGACTACAACAAGGACGCTCATTTTGTGGTCTGCCCCGCAGGCGAGCACAGCACTCGCAAAGCGATTCAAGGCAGTAAAAAGCCGCTCGCTTGTATTCTATTTTGACGTAGAGAAATGCAAAGCATGTCCATTGCGGGATGGCTGCTACAAACCGGAATCTAAGAGCAAAACCTATTCCATTCGAATCATTGCAGAGCACTTCAAAGAGCAAATCGAGTTCGAACTAAGCGATACGTTCAAAGAACGGATTAAGCGCAGGCCGATCATTGAGCATAAGAACGCAGAGATGAAGAGATTCCACGGAATGGCTACAGCCAAATACCGAGGTCTATTTCGTATGCGAATACAGGCCTATCTCACCGCATTTGTTGTAAATGTGAAACGAATGGTTAGGCTAATCGAGCAAGAGCAGCCCATCCTCTAACGAGGAACGAGCTGCTCTTTTTGTTTTTCAATTACTTTTACCAACTCAGAGTACTTATTTCCTTGAAATCGAGGATTTTGCAGGGCTCTCTATTATGCGACTTCAGTTGTATATATGTGCTTGTCTTCCGACACGAACCGGGAGACAATCGTCCATCGTGTCTCTATCTCTGAAGATTAACAAACACTTGTTATTCTAACTGATTTACAAAATTAGTCCCCTAAGCGCTAGTATGCTCCCATCCATATTCGTACCCCATGAATTTACATGTAAATCGTCTGGCTTTGAATAATTCGCACCCTTGAACAAAGCTGAGATCAGGATCTATCGGATGACAAGAATATGAGCCGATTAATTACTGGTATTATCCCCTACAAGTAGACACTCAAAAAAAACCTTATGCTATCATGAGGAAAAAGAGTGAACTTGGAGGGGATTTTTTATGGCTAAAAAAGGGCAGGTATTTCAACAATACACGGAAGATTTCAAGATGGCAGCGGTGAAGGATTATCTTGAGGGATCAGGCAGCTACAAAGTGGTGGCAGATAGGCTAGGGATTCGGAACTGCACCCAACTCAAAATGTGGGTGAGGAAGAACAAGGAAAGAGTGGCTTTCGATACACGCAAGGGCACATCTAGCCCAATAAAAGGGCGTCCCCGTACGACTTTTGTCTCTATTGAAGAAGAACGAGACTATCTAAAAGCACAGGTGGATTACTTAAAAAAGCGTTATCCAAATCTGGTAAAGGAGAACATCTCAGTCAGCAAGACAACTACGAAGTAATTGAAGACCTACGCGACTTACATGGCGTCACCCTTCTGTTAGCTATTGCAGGGATACCTAGAGCCAGTTACTACAAGTGGCGAACCACTAGGTCTGTGAGGACCGAATTGCATGCGCGAGATCAGGAGATAAAGGAACATATGATGGCCATTCATTTGGCACATCCCTATTTTGACTATCCTCGAATGATCATTGCCTTGCGAGAGGCAGGGTACCGTGTCAATCACAAAAAGGTATGGCGTATCATGAAAGAGTTATCCATCCAGTCGGTCATTCGAAAGAAAAGAAAACGTTCCAGTTATACAGCATCTATCCTATATCCTAACCGTTTGAAACGTGAATTTCATGCCGTAGGGCCACAGCAAAAGCTGGTTACAGATATTACCTATATCTCAGATGGCACACGATTTCATTACCTGTCAGTCATACAGGATCTGTTCAATAATGAGATTGTGGCTTGGAAATTATCTGCGCGAAACGATGTCAATCTAGTACTGGATACGATTGAGCAGTGGACACGCAAAAGAGACGTCTCGGAAGCCGTGCTCCATTCAGATCAGGGCTTCCAGTACACGTCTCAAGCGTACAACACACGATTAGAAGCATTTAACGTCAAGGGCAGCCACTCTCGCAAAGCAACCTGCCTAGATAACGCGTGCATCGAATCCTTCTTTTCGCATCTCAAAACGGAGAAGTTGTATCTTCAACAGTGTAATTCAGAAGCGGAGATACATCAAGCGGTTGAGGAATATATCTACTTTTACAATTACCAGAGATTTCAAGCAAAACTCAAACAGCGCGCCCCGATTGAGTTTCGGCACGCGCTGGCAGCATAGCTTTTTTATACTGTCTACTTGACAGGGGTATGACCATACCGCGTTAATCGCGGTTTTTTTATTTTATCGGTACATATTCTTGTCAAAACTAATTGTCAAGAATATATACCGATTCCCAACTGAGGCCAAGAATGTGTGCCGATTGCCGATAGCATTTTTAGTTGTACCCCATTTTTAAGCATTACTGTTCAATAGATAATATTAATGTCTGTATAACATTGATTTTTTATTTCAGCCTATCCCTAGCCCTTCTGCGATTCCAATTCTTTCAACGTAGGATAATCAGTATACCCCTTGCTTCCGATGCCGAAGAATGTTGAAGGATCTGCTTCATTCAATGGAGCTCCTAATTTAAGTCGTTCAACTAAATCCGGATTAGCTAATGACCATACACCGACGGGAACCATCTCAGCCAGTCCATTATCAAGATCGATACTTAAATCTTCTAGAGCTCGTCCAGCACGATTAACTAACAAAGGATTCTTCCAGATTGAACGAATGTCTTGGAGCAGTTCTTCGTTTCCAAGATGCATGATATGGAGGTAAGCTAAATCCAACTGAACTAATTCTTTTGCAAGATAACGATAAAGTTCAGGACCTTGTTCACCATCTTGTATCCCACCAAGAGGTGTCCCTGGTGAGATCCGGAACCCTGTTCTTTCTGCTCCAATTTCTTCTACGATGGCTTTCGTTACTTCAATTGCGAAGCGAGTTCGATTTTCTATAGATCCCCCATATTCATCCGTACGTGTATTCGAATTTTCTCCGATAAATTGATTAATCAAATAACCATTGGCCCCATGAATTTCAACGCCATCCGCGCCTGCTTTTATAGCCGCAGCAGCTGCTTTTCGGAAATCGGCAATGGTCGTTTGAATATCCTCGATACTTAACTCACGCGGAACGGGGATATCCTGCATACCTTTAGCAGTAAATATTTGTACACCTGGTGCTATTGCAGATGGCGCAACAGGTTGACGATGATGTGGGGTATTGTCTGGGTGCGACATACGACCGGCATGCATTAATTGGATATACACATATCCACCTGCTTCATGCACCGCATTGGTAACCTTTTTCCATCCTTCAATATGCTTATCCGTATATATTCCAGGTGACCATAAGTACCCTTGACCATCATCAGAAGGCTGTGTACCTTCTGTAATAAGGAGTCCCATTGACGCTCGTTGAGCATAGTAAAGGGCTGTTAATTCTCCAGGTGTACCATCCTCATTCGATCTACTACGTGTCATTGGTGCCATTGCCAAACGATGAGGTAATTCCAAATTCCCAATTTTTGTTTTACTCCATAATTTTTCCATTTCTTAACACTCCTCTTTAAAATTCGTTACCAGTTGTGTGGTGTTTGTTGTTGCCGATTGGTAGATATTTTGGACGAATTACTTTATTATCCGTTTATATTAGGATAGATGTGAATATATCGCAGGTACTCCACCGGCAAGAATACTTTGGATATAACGGCTCGCATCGTCCGCAACAATTTCAAAGCTGTCGGATTCTATACCATCGATAGCAATTTTTGCGATGTCCGTAGGGTTGGACTTGGGAACTTCTAATCCCGATGTCATATCTGTCTCCATATAACCCACATGCAATCCAGCTACTCGCACATTTTGAGGATATAGATTTAAACGTAGATCGTTCGTCAATGCCCACTCTGCTGCCTTTGCAGCCGAATAAGCGCCAACAGTTCCCGAGCTAAACCATGATAATACAGACAGAATATTAAGAATCGAGCCTCCGCCATTGTTTGCTAGGATCGGTGCAAAAGTGCGAACCATGGAAAGTGTGCCAAAGAAATGCGTGTTAAACTCCAATTGGATTTGGTCAAGTTCACCGTCAAGTAAGGAAGCACCTGTAGAGGATCCTGCATTGTTGATTAAAAGTGTAGTATCCTTAGCAATCGTAGCGGCTAAAGCTACATCTTGAGAGTTCGTAATATCAAGCTTGACAGGTATTACACCGGGAATATCAATGCTCTCTGGATTTCTTGCTCCAGCATAAACCTTAGCCCCTCTGGATAGAAGTTCAAGCGTGAGCTCTCGGCCAAGGCCTCTGTTCGCACCGGTGACAAAAGCGATTTGTTCAGAAATTTTCATTTTAGGTTGCTCCTTCTATTATGTGGTTGGGTACAACAATGAATGTTTTTCCTCTTAAAAATACGAAATTATGAATTCCTAAAAATATTAGGCGGAGGGAAATCCACAAATACTGAAACGATCGTTCTATAGCGAGTATAAGAATGTTTAATTCATGAAGAGATCTTTGTTAACTCACCATACTAGAACGAACATTCTAAAAATATATAAAGAATGATGTTCACTTATGACCTCCCATACTCAATATAACATATTGAGAACGATCAGTAAAGAATGAAAAACTATAATGCTAATCCAGTTATTATCATAAGCAATGAAACGATCTAAAGTTCAAGTAATTCTTGGCAATCCGTAAGAGATATAAGCTTAGCTTACTTCGTATTAACTTGCTTAAGAATCATCTGACCCCAAGTATGCGTGATAAAATCCGGGGCAAACTTCATTGAAAAGCGCATAGCTTTGGTAAAACCTGCGTTCACGCGCAGTTTATTTCCCAACATCCCTTTAATACCAATATTAACAAGCTTTGTTAGAGGTAAAGAGATTAATTTATTCGGAAATCCTTCATCATAAGTGTCCGTGAGATTGGTTTCAGAAATAACTGGTGGACAAAGCTCCATCACATGAATATTTTTTCCTTTGTAACGGATTTGCTCACGTAATGCATCACTGAACATGTGTATGCCAGCCTTCGTTGCAGAATAAGTCGGTGCGTTGGCAACTGTAATATTAGCAAGTAGTGAGGTAACGTTAACAATCATTGCCTCTCTTTGTTTGGCTAGCAGTGGCAACAAAGCCTTGGTCACATATATTGTACCAATCAAGTTTGTGTTGATTTCTGCAGTAAGATACTCGTAGGTAATACTTTCATCAAATAAGTCAAACTCGTGTATAATACCAGCATTATTAAAAACAATATCCAGTTTTGGATAGTGTTTAGCTAGTTCTTTGGCAAGATGCTCAACGCTTATAGGATCACTAACATCAGCTACCATCCCAACGAGCCCGGGATTGTTCTTTACTGCTTGATCAATGCGTTTTTGTGAGCGCCCCGTGATGATCACTGTATTTCCCATCTCAAGAAAACGTTTGGCAAAAGCAAAGCCAATTCCAGACGTGCCGCCTGTCACCAATATCGTTCTATTTTTCAATTTCATTCTTCATCATCTACTTTCAATATGACTTTCCCTTGACTATGGCCCGTTGCAATCTTAGTAATTGCGTCATTCACTTGATCAAAGGGGTACTCAGAATCAATCACCGGCTTACATTTTTCTTTTTCAAGATACTGTGTGAAAGCTGCTAATTGCTGGCCACTTGGTTGAACGTATATGAAGTCATAACTTTTCTTATGCCATTTTGCAAGCCCATCAAAAGGCGATCCCAGTAAACTGAAAAGAATCTTCTTCGCCGTTGACAAGTCCGCGCTTCGATTAGCGAAACGGGCATTGGGACCAGCTTTTAACGACAATAATTTGCCACCGGGCTTCAGTATCTTAATTTGTTTACTAATTTCACTGGCGCCCCGGGTATCAATAACATAATCATAGCCTCTCAGTATGTCAGTATAGTCCTGCGTTTCATAGTCGATAAACTCGTCTGCCCCGAGTCGATTGGCCAAAGCTCGCGCTGGTCCACTACCACTAACGGTCACAAACAGTCCTTGTGACTTCGCGTAAGGAATTGCAATCTGACCAAAGCCCCCCGTACCTCCAGAAATAAATAATTTATTGCCTTGCTGAGCACCTGAAATATCTAGTGCCTGGATGATCGTCAAAGCAGACAATGGCACGGCCGCTGCTTCTTTAAAGGAAAGATTAGCTGGCATCTTAGCCACAAACGAAGAATTTACTGCGACATATTCAGCAAACGCTCCCATTGTATCTAGCGGTGGCATGGTGTACACGAGATCACCTATCTTAAAATTTTGGACACCGCTGCCGACTTCAACCACAACTCCAGCCAACTCGTTGCCTAGAGTCAATGGAAAGTTGTAATGATCAAACAACTTAACTTTTCCTGTAATCGCCAAGACAAGGTGTGGATCAACACCGGCTGCCTTAGTCTTGATCAGAACCTGAGTTGATGTGATTGATGGAACATCGACTGAGTTGATTTTCACTTCCAGTATTTTGGAATATCTAGAAATTTGTGCAGCCTTCATTTGGGGGCTCTCCTTAAAATCGGATAATGACTTTTCCTTTAGGATGACCTGTAGCAACAAGCTTCAGTGCTTCATTAATATCTTCAATGTGGAATTCTGTCGGGTCCACCGTTGGTACAATCCCGTTATCTTCAATAATTTTGGTGATTTTCTTTAATTGTTCACCATCACTGCGAACAAAAATGAAATGATATTGAATATTCTTTTTCTTCGCTTTGTAATCATACTTAGCCCCAGCAATGGTGAAGAGCTTTTGTTTCCAACCTGACAAGCCTAGATTTTGGGCAAACCGTTTGTTAGGACCGGTTCGCAGAGAAAGAAGGCGACCTCCTGCTTTAATAATTGAAAGTTCATGATTAAATTCGCTTGGTCCCAAGGTATCAATCACATAATCAACATCACTAAGTTGTTCCCAATAGTTCTCAGTCGTGTAATCAATGTATCGGTCTGCTCCAGCCGCCATAGTCCGTTCACGCGCTTGCGGATTTCCACTGACGATGACCTCGAGCCCCATGCTTCTGGCAATAGGAATGGCCATTTGGCCAAATGACCCAGAACCTCCGGGGATAAACACAGTTTCGCCAGATTTGGCTGCTAATTCTTCATGCAAACCTTGATAGGCAGTCAAACCGGTTAATGGTGCAGCAGCCCCAGTTACAAAATCAAGATTAGAGGGTAAATGTCCGATAGCATCCACATTAATTGCCGCATATTCCGCAAAAGCACCAATTTTTTGTAATGGTAGGCGTGAATAAATGGCATCGCCAACGTTGAACCCCTGAACCTTCTTTCCGACTTTCTCAATAACACCCGTCAGTTCGTTTCCGAGTATCAAAGGGAACTCATAATCCTGAATCAGCTTCACGCTCCCAGTACCGATGAGTAATTCTAAATGATTAACCGCCGCCGCTTTCACCTTTACCAAGACTTCGTTATCATTTATTTCTGGGACTGGAATATCATTAATTTCTACTATGAACTTTTTTGAATATTTGGTAATCTGTGCTGCTTTCATAATTAATGACCTCCTATGCACTGAATAAAAAATAAGTAACATTTGTTTGATTTTGTAACTTACATAACAAGCATAATGCCGAAGGTTACAAAAGTCAACAATTGTTACTCGTCCGTCTTTGTGTTAACATATAGGTAAATGTACAAGCAGATATTAAAGAATTTTTATCAGAAAGAAGGGTTGGCAGCACGGTGTTACGCGGGTGCTTGAAGGCAAATGATTTGCTTGAAAATCCCTATAGTCACCTGCCAAATTTCATGGCTAAAATCACACAAGAAGTCATTATTGAAACAGCAGAAGCGTTAATTGAACGCACTAATAAATCCGAAGTGACGCTCTCACAAATTGCGGATGAATTAAATATCACCCATGCAGCGCTTTATAAACACTTTAAAAATAAGCAAGAGCTCTGGGCAGCCGTGTCTAAGAGCTGGTTCAACCGGATGATTTCAGAACAAATTAAATTAGATATGAATAATTTGATCAATGCACAGGACTTGCTCCACGATTGGCTCTGGGCATTTGCTAACGCAAAAAAACGCGCGTATAACGAGAATCCACAGATGTTCGCCTTGAATACACAATACGTTGATAGCAATCCACAGGTATTACGCGACGTACTATGGGATTCCTACCAAATTATTGACGGATTCATGGACTATCACGATCCGAATCTAGAACGGGCAGAGGCGATCTTATCTGCGTTTGCGGTGTTTAGCCTCCCATCCTTCAAAGAATCCTGGAATTTACCAGACTACCAAGACAGGTTCGAACGCATCTGGAGTTTAATCAAACATGGGCTTTGAATCATTCTTCTAGTTGGCTTTTCAACACTGTGGCAATGGGAAGCGGAATACGGGGATCACAACTGCTGATTATAGGTCATCAAGTACTCGAAGTTCCTTCATCGGCAATAAGTGAAAAAGCTGAGTCCATACCTTACCTGGACTCAGCTTTTTTATAACTTATTATATTTAATGGAATCAGTTATTGATTTGTACTTCAATGGCTGTTTTGTTTTTTCTAGTATTTAATTTATTCATTAACCCATTGAGTAAATGTTTTGCTGGTCTGCCTGAAACACTCCAGCGCTTTCCGTATTTGAAAGACTTCTCGTTGAGCTTAACGTGCCAAATCAGAAATAAATACACATTTGTTCTGATGGCCGTTCCTGTTGTAAAGGATTCGTAGGCGGCTGCACAGATGGGGTGTATTCGACAAGGCGCAGGTTAGTTAGTACCACGATCTGATCGCACTTCGATTCCCTCCTTCCCATCTAAGACAACCTCTTCAACCGTCGTTCTCTTTTGTGCCCAGTGAAGTTCTCGATATTTCTTCATCAGCAATCGGTACATATTCTTGGATCGAATCTATGTTGCGTTAAACTGCCAGTTAGCGTAATAACTCGTGTTCTTTTTTTGGTTCAGGGGATTGTATAGAAGTTCTTGTCTTGCTCAAATACAATAAATAAAAAAGCCGCATATTATGCGACTTCAGTTGTATATATGTTCTTGTCGTCCGACAATCTCTTTTCCATGCAGAACGTCGTTTCCACAGCCTGTGACACCTGCCTTATCGGTGGATCTCGGGGTACCGCCAGCAAAACGCAGATTTATACCGTTAAGAGGATCTGAACATTAAAGTAACCAGTTTTCACCCCGCTAAGTATTTAACGTATGATCCCGATTTATAAATGAAGAAGGAGCAATTCGCCCCTACTTCCTCTTTGGATATTTCCGCTACCACGTACTAACAATATTGAACGTGTAAGCCACGTTAAGGTCTTGCTCACATACCTTATACCTACCTCAACCTACCAAAATAACACTAATGAGAATATGCTGAATTATTTGTGATTTATAAATTGGGCTCCCGTTTTGCAAACTCTTGTAACATCCCTCTTATTTGTTCTACCAATAAAGCAGGCGCTTTCTTTGGGGAACCCGTGTCAAACGGAGGCTGAGGATCGTATTCCAAAATCAGCTGGACTCCTTTACTCATATCTTCTCCCAAATCCCATGCTATTAATTGAAGTGCCATATCGATACCAGATGATACACCGGCTGCTGTAACGATTTTGCCCTGACGAACCACTCTTTCATCTGTTGGAATTGTTCCAAGAGATTCAAGCAGGTCGAAGGATCCCCAATGACTGGTGGCTAATGTTCCATTTAACAAGCCTGCGGCGCTCAAAATCAGAGAGCCGTTACAAACCGACGTGGTCCATTTCGTAGTTTCATGTATTTGGCGAATCCAATTTAACGTTTCTTCGTCATTCATTGGCGTTTTATAATTTGGCGGACTGCAACCTGGAACAACGAGAATATCAGCTGAAGTAACTTCAGAAAAACTGTAATCGGCATGCAAATAACCCATATTTGAGTCCAGTTTGATTAACCCTTTTTTCTTAGCGACAAACTTCACTTCACATTTCAGTGTAGCAGCAAATACATCGTATGGACCAATTGCATCTAATGCTGTGATTCCATCGAAAAGCATGATTGCGATTTTCAAGATAATCTCTCCTTTGGAGTAGGATTCTATTCTTACAAACAAACTATAACATACCTATACGGGGTATGGGTATGTCGATATTGTGAAAACACTGCTCGGCGTTCTGGTCATGAACGGTATCGCCTTCGACCATTCGTCAGCGATCAATTTTCATTTTTCTATACAAAAGTTATTAATACTAATGCTCGGGATGAGCACAAACGGATCGCGTATTTGAATGTCCTTACTTTCCTGCGTCTTCATAAGCTCCCCTTTGCAATTTAGCTGTAAGAAGGCGGAACGATGCCGATTCCAGGCTTTTCCGCACTGAACTGGTTTCCTGCGAGAAACACTTGTTCATTACCGGCAGCGCTGAACGGGATCTCCGAACCGCTCCATTCGATCGTCCCTTCGACCTTTCTCGGACTCATGCCGACTAGACCAAGCAGATTGCCGCTTCGATCGGTGATGACGCGAATACCGCTCGGGAATGCAATCCAGCGCTCGCCGTTCCGGTAAATAATCGATTCGCCCTCTCCATTAAGAAGCTCGAATACGTTCTCATCCACTGTTCTGCCGTATGCGGTACTTCCCGTTGGCTCTACGCCGTGATCCATCGCATAAGGACGAAGACCGGTAAACCACAGCTCTCCGGATGGACGCGGCATGATGCCGCACAGCCGCTCCACATAATCGAGTACGCATAGAATCGAAGGCGAATACGCTTCGGTGAAGCCTTCTTCCCCCGTCCACGGACTAACGGCTTGCGCGAAACGGGTAAACCCGGTTGCGGCTGACAAGATCGACTGCATTACCCAAGTCAGCTCGACGTGGCGACCATGATGTTCGAATGCATGCGGTGCGCGAATCAGACTTAGGAAATTGGACGGTCCCGCCCAACTGTTATAGCTGGAGAAAGGATCAAACCGAGGATCGTCCATCGCCAGCGAAGTAAACGGATATTTAGCGAAAAACTTGCGCGTATTGAGCAAATAACGGCGCAGCATCGAGTCAAAAAACGTCCGGTGGCCTACCTCGCACGCCATGACGCGCAGCAGCACATCGGATTGTACCCGCACGAATTGTCCATTCTGGTCTCGATCGTAGAAGAAATGGTCCGTTTCATCGAAGCAATACCGGTACAAGCTATCAAGCGATTGCTCCGCCTTCGCTCTCCATTCATCGCCCGACTCCCCCAGCTCCTCAGCCATCCGCGCCAAATACAGCCTTTGGCAGTAGACGTTGGCGGTAAGATCAGGCGCAAGAAACGGCAAGATCGGCGAGTCTGGATTGACCTGCGTCGCATCGCCAAGATGAGGCGTGTCCGGTACATGCCAGAATCTTGGAGACAGATCATGCCCGGTATCGAACGCGCTGAATGCCTCCACACAGCCGGTACCGGATGTATCGCGATATTTCATAAGCCATTCGTCATATCGGCTCATAGCCTCATACATCGTCTTCAGAAATGACTTGTCCCTGCCGTGCAGCGAGTAATGGTTCCATACAGATCGCGCGAGCGGCGATACAAGCTGGATTTGCCTATAGGACGGACCATGCTCCGTTATCTTATAGGGAAACATCCCATCCTCCCGTTGATGCCTGGCAAAAGACAGATACGTCTCCTTGGATACCGACGGGATGAACCTGGAGAGTAGCTCGGCGTTAATCGTGCCGGTGCTCTCCAGCCAACAGCCGAGGTAAATGCCGCCTTCATGCAGGATCGGCTCCCCTCCTCCTGTTGGTACGATGCAATCGAGCAACGAACGCAGCGCAGAATAATATACCTGCTCGAACCGGCCTTGCGAAGCCGCGAATTTCACCCCTGCCCGCTTCCATTCCGCCATAATGCTGCCGTCGGACTCCTTCTTCAACTCGCCGACACGATCATCGGTAGACAAGCTCCTTAATTTGTCCAGCAACATTGATTCATTCATGCTTATCGTCTCCTTTACGTAACGTATCCATAGCGAAACGAGCTGCCGCTAGGACAGCCCGTTATTCATTTATTCCTGATTGTTGTTGAAAATCTTAACTGTACCGCTATAGAACGACTTGACCGCTTCCTCTACGCTCTTGCGGCCGAAACCGATTTCGTACATGGTCGATTCTGCGAGCTTCGAATACTCCGTGTTCCCCGGCGGATTGTAGCTGACAGCGAACGGCTCGGTTTCCGTTGCTTTGGATACGCGGTTCGTATAGTCATAGACGATTTTGTCGGCATCGCTAGCTTCACCCTCGAGCAAGGTACGGTTGGCTGCAGTTACGGGCACGCCGCGGTCGCTGCGAAGAATCTTCGCCACTTCCGAATCGTTAATGAAGAAGCTCATGAGCTGCGCAACCTCTTTCGGATGTTTGGTCTTCGAATAACCCGACAAGCCTTGGCTGGACTCGAACACGACGCCGGTGCCTTTGTCGCCGCGCGGCAGTTGCACCATAATGAGCTCATCCTGTGTCAAGCTTTGATGTGCGGCGAATTGGTTGGAAGGAATGAGGCTCATCGCGACTTTGCCCGTAATGATCAATGATTTGCTCGTATCCCCTGGCGGATTAGACACTTGCAGCTCTGCGGGAACGACGCCGCCGGCTTTCGACGTTGCATTCCAATACTGGAACCACTTAAGCGCATCCGCCTCTTCGAAGCCTAACGTACTGTTAGCCATATCGTAAAGCTGCTTGCCGGATTGCTTCAGTCCAATATCCATGCCATCGACCGTGAGATTGTATGTTCCGTAGAAGCCTTTGCCGAGCTTGTCGGAAATTTGCTTGCTGATTGCCGCATATTCCTCCCAATTCCAGCCGTCCTGTGGAACAGGTATGCCGGCTCGCTCGAACATCGATTTGTTCACGATAACACCGCGTGCGTTCGCCCCTGCAGAGATATGGACGAGCTTATCGTTCAGTGTGCCGTATTGCACCATCGTCTGATCCATATCCGATAAATCCAGCTCTTGTCCAACGTATGGCGTCAAGTCCAGCAGCACATCTTTAATGGCATAATCCACAACGTTGCCGCCGAGGAAGAAAATGTCCGGAGCCGTACCCGAGGCCAACTGCGTATTTAACTTGTCGAAATAGCCGGTAGAAGGAGAGAATTCGCCAACGATCTTAATATTCGGATACTTATCTTCGAACAGCTTAAGCGCTTGGTTCGTAATGTCCGCCCGCTTCTGATCCCCCCACCACATGACGCGAAGCTCGACCTGCTCGTCGTTTCCAGAAGAATTCCCTGTCCCCTCATTCTTCGTATTGTCGGAGTTCGAAGCAGCCGGACTTCCGGTTCCGCCCGAACAAGCGCTAAGTGCAACCATCATTAAAGCCAATATGCCGATCCATAAGCTCTTTCTCTTCATTCTGACCAACCTCCTGATTTTAAGTTGAATCCGTTTACATGACTTAGGTTAATCGTAAAGTGCCCAACTTGGAATTTGATTTCTTTAGGTCATCGCTTGTCTTTTTTTGGATTGTCTCGATTCATTCGAAACTCACTCAATCGTTTACTTCAGTCCTGTCGTCGCAATTCCCTCCATGAAATATCGCTGGAAGATTAAGAAGATCAGCGTAATCGGCACGAGGGACAAGGTTGACATCGCAAGCAGCGCGCCCCAATCGGATTGGCCGGAAGGATCGAACAACGAACGAATGCCCAGCTGTACCGTAAACAATTTGATATCGCTCAGATAGATCATTTGGCTGAAGAAATCGTCCCATGACCAAATAAAGGTGAAGATAGCCGCAGAGATTAGCGCTGGCGTAAGCAGCGGCATGATGATCTTGAAGTAAATTTGGCGCTGACTGCAGCCGTCGATCGTCGCGCTCTCGTCAAGCTCTCTCGGAATACCGCGTATGAACTGCACCATCATGAGAATGAAGAACGAATCATGCGCCAGCCACTTCGGCAGAACGAGCGGAAAGTACGTATTAATCCAATGCAGCTCGTTATAAATAATGTATTGCGGGATGAGCGTGACGTGGTAAGGCAGCATTATCGTAACGAGCATCAGCGCAAACCATACCTTTTGAAATTTAAAGCTTAACCGTCCAAATGCAAACGCCGCGAAAGAACATGTGATAACATTGCCAAGGACGCTGAGCACCGAGATAATCCAAGAGTTGGCAAAAAAGGTTCCGAATGAAACGTCCTGCAGCCCTTGCCAACCTTTACGGTAATTGTCGAGCGTAAACTCCTTCGGCCAAAGACCGGTCTGCGTGAATATCATGTCGTTCGGCTTAAAGGAACTGCTGATCAGCCATAGCACGGGGTAGAGCATGGCAATACCGAAGAGGATGATCAGCACGTGTTTCGATAGTCCTATTGCTTTCATCTGCATCTGCATCATCTCCCATCCTTGCTATCACCATAAAATACCCAAAACTTAGACGTCATAAATACGATGGCCGTGAAGCCCCCTACGATAAGGACCATAATCCAAGCAAGCGCGGAAGCATACCCCATCTCGAAGAACGAGAACCCTTTCATATACAGGTACAGCGTATAGAACATCGTCGCGTCGAGCGGTCCGCCTCGTCCGTCGCCGATCACGAAGGCTGGCGTGAAAGCCTGGAACGAATTGATGATGCTCATGACCAGGTTAAAGAAAATGACCGGCGTCAGCATCGGCAGCGTAATACGGAAGAAGCTTCGCGCTTTGCCCGCGCCGTCAACCTGTGCAGCCTCGTACAGATCGGCCGGAATTTGCTTAAGACCGGCTAGAAAGATGACCATTGCTGATCCGAACTGCCATATCGATAGTGTGATGATCGTGTAGACGATGTAGTCTGGGTGAGAGATCCATGAAGGTCCTTCGATGCCGAACCAACCTAGAAAACGGTTAACCAGTCCGCTGCCATCGAAGATTTGACGCCAAACGATCGCAATCGCAACGCTTCCGCCAAGCAATGAAGGCACATAATACACGGTACGGTAAATGCCTAACGCCTTAATGCCTTTGTTAAGCACCATCGCCACGAGCAGTGCGAACGCAAGCCGCAAAGGTACGGACATGAACACATATTTGAAAGTAAGCCATAAGGAATTCGTGAACGTCTGGTCATCGGTAAAAATCGTCACATAGTTGGACAATCCGACCCACTTTGGAGCGGTAAGCAAATTGTATTTCGTTAAGGACAAATAAAGCGAGCCTAACATGGGACCGAGCGTAAGGCAGAAGAAACCGATCAGCCACGGCAGCAAAAATCCGTAAGCGGTCAGGTTATGCTGCTGCGGCTTTATTTTTCGTGTAGCTCGCATGGAAGCGGCCTCCTTTCCTGTTGTACGCCTATTATAGGCGACGGAAGAAGGCCGATGAATGCTATTTATTCGGGATGTCGCTATCAATTTTTACAGATGCCGCTTTAGTATGACGGTACTCAGAAGGACTTGTCCCGAACATCCGCTTGAACCTGGAGCTGAAGTAGCTTGCGTTGGAGAAGCCCGTCAGCTCTGCAATGTCCCATAAGCCAAGTGCGGTATTCTCCAGCAGGTGTACGGCATGTGACATGCGAGTTTCATTCAAATATTGGATGAACGTCTTCCCGACCTTATTCTTGAACATTTCGGAAAAGTAGGATGAATTATAGTTGAACTTCTCGGCAATCATCGTCAAATTCAGATCGTACATATAGTTTTCTTCGATAAAATGGCAGGCCGCTTCGATGAATCTAGCTTCCTCGCCTCCCGGTTCATCGGCCGTCAGCCTTATGATTTTGTCGGTAATCCGGCTAAGGAAACGAAGCGCCTTATCCGGCGTATCCAGGCTTAGCACCATATCGGGCCTGAGCCATAGCTGCTCGTCCGCTTCGAGAGAGAGCCCCGCTTCGCCGGCAATCGGCTCGAGCATTAGATACAGTTGGAATACCGTCTTCACATAGGCCGGCTGCGAGGAACGGAAAGCTTCCTCAAGCTCTCGCCCGACCTCCCGCTTGAACATCTCTATCTCTCCGCGAACCACGTATCTCTCTATGAGCTTCACCGTATGCTCCGATAGCAGGCTCTGTCCCGATGCTGCCTTTGCGTCCTGCTGCTTAATCGTACCAGGGATATTCCAAGCTGAGAGAGCAGACAGGAATCCGCTCTTCCATCTCTCGAAGCCTTTCATAGGCTGCCCTTCGCCGAGCTTGATTTCAAAATCCATAAACGCCGCAACATTGTCCCGAACCGACTGCGAGATGGAAGCCAGTACCCCCTCCTCCTCCGCGACAACAAAAAACATGAAGCCGGGATACATGACATCCCGAAAGGCATGAACGCGGCCATCGAACTGATCGGCGATCTCACGGCATAGGATATCAAAGGGCAGACGGAACTTGTCAGGCGTACGCGCCTGTTCGCCATCCGATACCAGCTTCGGGCGCAAACCCGCCGCCATGAACCGCACCTCGCGCGCATGCCATGAATCTAGTTCGAATAAGCGGGAACGATGCCGCACGAAGCTGTCCAGCTCCGACTGCTCCTTAACGAGCTGAACGATGAAATTCTCCTTCATTTCTTTATAATATTGCGAGAGCCGCCAACGATTGACTGATTCCTGATCCTGGCTGCGACGTTCGTTATCGAGCTCCAGTTTTACTTTCGTCACGGCATTCTCCAGCTCTTCCCTCGCCACCGGCTTCAGCAAATAGTCCCGTGAATGGTTGCGAACCGCCGACTTCGCATAGTGGAAGTCCTCATAGCCGGTAATTACAATCGTTCGAAGAATCGGATATTGCTCCCGACACGCATCGAGAAAAGCCATTCCGTCCATCGCGGGCATATTCATGTCGGTCAGCACGACATCAATCGCCTCATGTGCCAAATAATCAAGTGCCTCATGCCCGTTCGAAGCCTCACCCGCAATATGAAAACCAAGGCTTGGCCAATCAATCTTAAGACGCAGACCTTGGCGTATTTCCTGTTCATCGTCTACGATTAATACTTTATACATGACGTTGTCCCTCCTGTTCGGGCAAGATTAGTTCAATCGTCGTGCCGCATCCGTCTTGTCCGGCTTCGATCCGAACTTCGAAGAGCGAGCCGTAATAGAGACGGCACCGGGCGAGCACATTACCGAGTCCGACCTGTGCACCATCGTTATTCAGGATGTTATCAAGCTGAGCTCTGGCCGATTGTTCAACCAGCTTGCGCCTCAGCGCTTCCGGCATACCCGGCCCCTTGTCGGATACGGTTAGATGAACGCGGCCTTGTCTGCGTCTCACCTCGATGCGAACATCAGCCCCTTCTCCGCTGACAAAGCTATACTTAACGGCGTTTTCTATAAGCGGTTGAAGGATGAACTTAATGATAACCAATTGACCGACATCTTCCTCGTCGATCTCCATGCTCAGCTTTCCCCCGAACCGGATACGCAGGATCGACACATAATACCGCACGTATTTGAGTTCTTCGGCTAACCGTATCAAATCCTCGTTAATCCGGAGCGAGAAGCGCATCATTTTGCCAAGCCATTCAATCACTTCCACCGTATCGTCGGTTCGCTTCTGAATCGCGAGACTGCTTATGAGCTCCAGCGTGTTGAACAGAAAGTGCGGATTAATTTGCATAAGCAGCGTTTTGTATTCCGCCTGCTGCCGCAGCAGCTTCAGCTCGAATTCGTCTTTGATATGACGCCTCAGCCTGACAACCATCTGCCGGAACGTAGAGCTTGCATAATCGATCTCATTCCGAATGAACTTCGCCGAAGGCACTCGGCTCTCGGCGATTTCGAAGTCTCCCCGCTCCACGTAGCGCATAGCGGTTATGAGACGGGTAAGCGGTTTCGTGATACTATGCGACAGCCACGTTGCAAGCAGGATTGATAGGATAATAAGGATTGTCGCAAGAATGAAGATCGTATTGCGAAGCTTCATCAGCGGCGCATAGAGGTCCTTCTCGGATACAAACCCGATGAGCATCCAATTCGTTTTGGCCAGCTTTTTGTAGACTAGAATCTCTTTAGCCCCTTGTTCACTCTTCACGTATACGACGCCTTGCTTGCCAGAACCAGTCCGAATAGCATCTACGGCTTTCTGCATATTCGAATGCGCGACATATTCCGACTGGCTTATCATCGGCTGACCGTCCTGATCGAGCAAGTAGATACTGCCACCCGTTCCCAAATGGATTCTTTCCAGCGGATCGAGAAAGTAATCGGCCGTTACATTCACCTTCATGATGCTCTTCGCATTAGCGGGCTCGAACGCACCGATCGGCATGAGCATGCCAATAACAAAACTCGGATTGTTGTTGCGCAGCTCGGCAGTATCCTGCCCGGCAGGAACCCAATATTCGTAATCTTGGATGAGATCTTGATACCAAGGCTTGTCTACAAGCGTTTGATCGAAGACGACCTGATTGCCGCTGCTCACCCACATCCCCTCTCTTCTGTAGACCGTAACCGAGGAAACGCTCGAGTAGCTGTTGGTCGTTTGCGTCAGAAACTGGCTCATGCGGTAATGAGCGGAATTTTTCTCCCCTGTGCTTGCATTCGGATCGGAGATCAAGGCATCCCAGTTCTTAGTCGTGTCACTGTTGAAGACGATGGAAGCAAGGTCATATACTTGTGTCTGAACCATGCTGATATAGGATCCGTATTCGTCCATCTTCTCAAGTGCTGACGATTCGATATGGGCGCGGATCATCGACCGCGATTGGTTGAAGATTAGGATGGACATCGTACAGAAAGCGAGTACAAACAGCAGCACAAAGATGGCGATCAAGCGATTTCGAAGCGAATAAAACACCGTCTTCCCCCTCTCCATCCCGCAGGCATCGGCAGCAGGACTGTATGCTTATTAATCACTATAACACAGGACTTCGAGTTGTTTTACTGGAGATGTTGACATGCTATTAGCTGGTATAGCTTAATAACTCGTGTTCTTTTTGGTTCACGGGATTGTATAGAAGTTCTTGTCTTGCGCAAACGACAAGAACATCTATACAATAAAAAGCCGCATATTATGCGACTTCAGTTGTATATATGTTCTTGTCGTCCGACATCTTACCCGCGCCGTTGGAGCCAAGGGCGAAAATCTCACCTCGCTTCACTTCAAAATCGACGCCTTTTAGGACTTCTGTGTCCTTGAAAGACTTTCGCAGACTTTTTTATATCCGTAACCTTTTTCAGGTCTTGTTACCTTCTTGGTCAACAGATTCTTGATAGATGTCAGCGTAAGTTTTTGAATCTTTGATTAGATCGTCGCAGAAAGCCGCTACGTCACTGCCCGTCACTTCGAGCACGCCTTTCCCCAAGGCCGCGCCCCCTTCAAAAAGATCGATAATCCCCGAGAGCAAACCCGTCCCTTCGGTTAGCTCAACAGGGCCGACCTTAAAGAAATATTTTTGAATCTCTCTATAAACAATCTGATAATCTTGCGGGAGCGCTTTGACACGCGACACATGCGCTCGCCACTCTTTTTTGCCTTTGATGATATCTTCTATTCTCATTTTACCCTCCTATTTACCTAATTTTTTAGCGATATTATTGTTGAGTTGCTCGCGCCACTTATGGCGAAAAGACTTTGCTCCTTCTTCGCCGGCCAGCGCTGAACAGAAGCCTTTGATATCGTCACCCAAAACCTCATGGACACGCTGACCGTCCGCCGCCGTTTCTTCGAGCAGGCCAAGCACACCGTCAAGAATTGGCATGAGGTTGCGACCGGTAAAATCTGAGTGCGGCCAAAGATTGGCATTTATTTTTTTCCAAGCCGCTTGATAATCAGCCGGCAGCTTTTTGGCTCGCGATTCAAAAGTTTTCAATTCTTTAGTCATGTCGCTGCCGGTGATTTTTTCCCAAAAATTCATTATTTTTTCTCCTTTAACTCGATAATTTTTGATGATACGAACTCCCATTTTTCCCAGAACCTCCGCAATTCCTCACGCCCCGCGTCGTTGATCGCGAAAAACTTTCGCGGCGGTCCCATGTCGGAGGGCTTCTTGGTGATCTCCACCAACTTGTTTTTTTCAAGTCGGATCAGGATGGTGTATACCGTTCCCTCCACAACATCTGTGAAGCCGAGGGCGTTCAGCTGCCGCGTGATTTCGTAGCCATAGGTTTCTTTGCAGCTTATAATTTCAAGGACGCAGCCCTCAAGCACGCCTTTGAGCATTTCCGTTAGGTTTTCCAGCACAATCACTCCTTGCTATTCTGTATGACCGGTATGCAGTATTACTTACTACATCTATAAATTATCACGCAGTAGATGGTTTGTCAATAACGTTTGCTCTGGTCACGGATTTTACATTTTCACCATCCTATTCTATACAATAAACAAAAAAGCCGCTAATTTAGCGACTTTGAATGGTACTATGTTTTTGTCTATCGCTTAAAAAAATATCATCGGTTAAACACAGCGGTTTTCCCATTTCCATTTTAAGGGGTGCACTTCAACTTCCGGTAAAAGATTTTTCGCTCTTGATAACTTTGGAATTGTTCCTCTTATGGGCCAGATACTCCTTCTATTTTTAACTCACTCTTTGCTGTATGAATGAAGGCCGCCATTGATGGAGAAATCCATTTCTCATGATGCCAGAGCATTTGTGCCGAAAATGATAAATCAGATAAATCCCATGGTAGAGCAACCAGCCTCCCCTCTCTCAACTCTTCCTTCAAGGCCATATCAGGCAACAGGGCGATCCCAAGACCAGCCACAGCACATTGTTTAATTGCCTCTACGCTATGAAACTCCAGTTCTGTCAAAGCATCGGCGCCTTTTTTCAATAGGGACTGGTGAAAATGACTGCGATAAGAACAGTTCTTTTCGGTCAACAAAAAATGCTGTCTGTGAAAGTCATCAATGATCAATGAGGAACGAGTTGCCAGCAGATGATCTGGAGATACCACCATTCGAAATAGCTCATCTTTCAAAAACTCTGAATGAAGGTCTTTGGCTCCAACGAATTCATCCAATACAAAAATGACATCTGCAAGCCCTTCTCTTAGACTATGTCTAAGCTCTTGGCCGGACAAGGGACGAAACAAAAGACGAACGCCTGGAAAGTTTTCACGAAAACGTCTAAACAAGGAGGGAAGAAGGTATGCGCAAAGAACTTCGTCTGCCCCTATAATAACGGTTCCCGTCGTTTCTCCGTGCTGACTAGCTACGCACTTCGCTTCTTCTACATCGTTTAAAATTTTAGTGGCATACGGCAAAAATTGTTCGCCGGCATCCGATAACACGACATTCTTGCCTAATCGATCTAGCAATTTCACGCCAAGCTCTTCTTCCAAGGATTTGATTTGCATGGTTATGGTAGATGGTACATAGTTCAATAGTTCAGCAGTTCGACTAAAGCTGCATGTAGAAGCAAGAGTCCAAAACGTTTTTAGTTGGCGTATTTCCATTAATCGAGCACCTTCTTCGTTCAAAAAAATTGAATGTAACATTCGAAAATGTTTCATTGATTTGATGATATATGTATCGTAGAGTGAAAACAAGTGATTACTAATTTTATTTTGAAGGGGCATCCATCAATGAACGATTATGAAACATATCCCCTTGGAGATTTATTGCTTCAATCGGGTCAACAACTCCCTCAAGCATTTATTGCTTATAAGACCTACGGAACCTTAAATGCCGCAAAGAACAATGTTATTGTATATCCGACTTGGTTTGCTGGTCTTCACACAGATAATGAATGGTTAATTGGAGAGAACAAGGCACTAGATCCCAATCGATATTTTATCATTGTGCCCAATATGTTGGGTAACGGATTATCGTCCTCTCCAAGCAATACTACCGCTCCTTTTGATAAGGGGAATTTTCCTCTCATCTCTATGTATGACAATGTACGTTCTCAACATCAACTAATCACTCAAAAATTCGGTATCACCAAAATCAAACTCGTTGTGGGTTGGTCTATGGGAGCCATGCAAGTTTTTCAATGGGGAACGAGTTATCCTGAAATGGTCGAACGTATTGCACCATTTGGCGGAACGGCAAAAACCAGACCGCATGCGCAGCTGGTATTCGAAGGTATGATCGCAGCGTTACAGGCGGATACGAATTTTAAAAAAGGAAGGTACGAGCGTCCACCGGTTATCGGTCTCGCAGCGATGGGAAGAGCCTATGCACCATGGGGTTTTTCGCAGGCGTACTATTTGGAGAATTTGTATCAATCTGAAGGATACAATTCTTTGAAATCTTATGTAGAAGATTACTGGGATCAGGTATTTTTGTCCTTTGATGCTAATGACTTGATTGCCATGTTGCGTACAGGAATACATGGGGACATTAGCGATAATCCCGTGGATCGCTACAACTTCGAACAGGCGTTAAGTAAAATCACCTCTCCTGCACTCGTTATGCCGGGGTCAAGTGATTTGTTTTTCACTCCAGAGGACAGTGCGTATGACGTTCAACATATGCCGAATGCTGTTTTTCGACCCATAGAATCCAAGTGGGGACACTGCTTTGGAATTGGAGCAAACGAGCCGGATTCACTCGTTATAGATAGTCATCTAAGACAATTTTTGCAGTTAGGATAGTATACAAGTCGCTTTAGGCATCATTATTATCTTTGACGCACCTATTTAGATCATCATCAAATCGGTAATCTGAACATGTTCTTGTCCTTTTCGGCAATCGGTACTTCGACTCGGGACAAGAACGTTTACAATAAAGTAATCTGCGCCGGCTGTCCATACGCTGCAGCCCCCCCTGTATGGGACGGTAGATCGCGCCGTTAGCTCTCATCCTGAAACGGATCGTCTCTGTTGTCCCCGGATCATTTTCAAATATTTTTGCCGAATGAAGAAATGGAGAGTTATAATATATTACTCTCTATTTGTTGCATTAATTGTCTTAATACCAGCCGATCTTCCGTAGAAATGGATTGAAGTAATTTCTCCTGCTGCTCCCTCCATTTAATCTCAACCGGTTTCTCTAATTCTTTGCCTTTGTCCGTTAGAAAAATACGCATGATCCTTGCATCTTGTACATCTCGTTTACGATATATAAATCCGTTCTGCTCCAGTGATTTAACCATGTTCGTTACCGTTGGAGGTTCGCATTTCAAGTGTTCACATAGTTGCATTTGTGTTACCCCATCACCCAACCACAGACGATACAACAAATTATCTTGCCCTACATAGAGATTAAGTTCCCTAAGAGATTCACTATAATTTCGACGCATTTGGGAGGAAATCCGATCTAACGACTGTCGAATATCACAATCTACTGCATCTGTCATGAATTATCCCTCCCTGTCATCGGAATTATATTTAGCAGACTAAATGTATCACGGTGATATACAGGTGTCAATTTACCTTAGAGCTGCCCCCTATTGGGGCAGCTCTCATATCCAAGGTTTGAAACTTATTTTTTGGCAAATCCTTGCTTGTTTCGTGCCCGATGTATCTTTTGATGGCGTTCGTTCCACATAACTATCCATATTGGTGTATGCTGCAGGGTCAGTGCCAGGCATTCTCCATGCGCTGAATTCGGCTCCATACCCAGAACCATCTGTAGAGCCAGTTGCATCTCACTTCTTGTTTTCATATCGTTTTCTTCTCCTTTATTCCGGATAGGCGCAGAGTGGAATCACCTTTTTGTGAAGTGCTAATAATTAGCCTGCTAAATAAATGTTGAACTGAGTGATCGCAAACGATTAAGAATCCGCAGCTGCAATGTGTTTGATCGCTGCGGATTCTTAGCATTAAAAATATTGACGTTCACCGGTCTGTGCTGATTTTTCGACGGCATCAAGTAACTGATGAAGCTTCACAGCATCCGCGAAAGTAGGTGTTGAGGCTGTGCCTTCTTGAATATCTTGAGCGAACTTACGATAAGCCTGAGCCATATTCAGAACAAATCCTGAGTCGTCTTTGAGAGAATCTGGGCCCCAGTAATAGGAATCAGGAATAGGTAGTTCACGAAGCTCTTTGTCAGTAGGTCCTGCACCGCGTAGTTGGTGTGAGCCGAATTGAATGGATGCAGGGGCGCTCAGCACGATTGTGCCCTTGTCTCCGAAAATTTCAAGTGCAAGTCCTGTCTGATGTTTGACTCCACCTTGAATATGAACACTGGCTGCTGCACCACTCGTTAATTTTCCAGCAATCAGTATTTGATCATCGGTCGTCTTCTTGATGACTTTCTGAATATCCACCAATTCGACATCAGGAAACTGCTGTGCTGTGAGGGCAGAAAGTTCGGTAAAGTCCCCAAGCATGTAGGTAAATGCATCGAGATTATGTCCACCTACAATGGTGAGCAAGTTCCCTCCAATCTTCCGATCAAACAAGTACGCACTGGACTTGTCACCTACGCCACCCATTCCATCAATGGAGATCTTTAGATTGGCAGACAATACGTTTCCAACATAACCTTCTGCCAATAAATCTTTCACATACTGAATTGCCGGGGCTTGTCTGGCCTGTAATCCAATAGCATTTGGCAATTGTGCGGACGATACCCATTCCTGCATTTCATGCGCTTCACCCGTATTTGATCCCAGTGGCCATTCGCAATATATCGGTTTTCCAGCAGGAGCAATGGCTTTAACAGCATTATAATGTTCCTTGACGTTAATACTGACGACTACCATGTCCACATCAGGATGTTGAGCCAAATCCTCCATGTTATCAAAGCCGTGATCTGCGTGGAAGGCTTCTGCGCTCTTCTTCGCACTCGCCATATTGCTTGTCCCCACTGCTGTAAGCTCAAACTCATCCAAATGCTCAATGGCTGGAATATGTGTGCCGCTTGCCCATCCGTTATTAATTGAAGCACCTATGATTCCTGTACGAATTTTTTTACTCAATGTAAAACATCTCCCTTATTTTGAATTTTGATAACTTATCTATGCCCTAATCTTTTATATGATTTGCATATTGATTGAGCTTATCTTGGGTTCTGGATACCAAAGCGATGCGAAGACCATGTTTTCCAAATGTTTTGGCCAATGAGAAACCGAGGCCGGGTCCAGCCCCGATAATATCCTTTGCTCATTGGCAGTAGAGAGCTCATGATAAATTTCTCTCCAACTTCTGAATTAATTGTCTGAGTATCAAACGATCTTCCATAGTCATGGAATGTAGTAATTTTTCCTGTTGTGCTTTCCATTTGATCTCAACCGGAACCTCTAATTCTTTTCCTTTTTCTGTGAGATAAATTCGCATAACTCTTGCGTCTTGTTCATCACGTTTCCGGTATATAAACCCATTTTGCTCTAGTGATTTAACCATATTCGTTACCGTAGGAGGTTCGCATTTTAGATGTTCACTTAGTTGCATTTGTGTTATCCCATCGTCTAACCACAAGCGATACAGTAAATTATCTTGACCCACGTAAAGGTTAAGCTCTCTTAGAGATTCGCTGTAATGTCGACGCATTTGAGAGGAAACTCGATCTAACGACTGACGAATATCACAATCCACTTGATCTGTCATTCATTCATCCTGCCTCTCATTTTATTTAGCGGGCTAACTATATGAGAGCAAAATAGATGTGAAACCTTCATCCGATGGATTTAGCAACTTCTTCAATCACTTCTTGACACGTTAAAATGTGTTGAATACCACCGGCTGATTCAGATTCAGATACATTAATGGTACCATTGATCAGATCGCCATCTAACGTTAACCTGCATTGGATACTGCTGCAACAAATTCCGCGGAAGTGACCCATGTCATAGCCGCTGAAACAATAGTTCTGTAATTCGGTTTTTCATCAATGATTTCTCCTCTTGTTTAACTTATTTTTTTATTATTACTTCGTATATCTATTCTCAGGGTAAGGTAGAGATAAATTCCCCCGAAGTGTGTCGTCCTCATATTCCTTTCGGAATATGCCTTTATCTTGCAATATGGGAACAACCAATTGGATAAAGTCCTCAAATCCTGCTGGATGATCTTGTCTAATCAGCAAGATATCCATGACGCCTTCCCGATACCAATGTTCTATTTGTTCAGCAACATGTTCTGCTGACCCCATCAATTGAGGTTTCGGCACTCGATAACCTTTAGGCATCCATGATTCGATTTCCCTTAGCTTTTCTAAGGCTTCTTTTTCCGTTGCACCAACGATGGGATTTTGAGAAGGCATAATCAGCAGGTCGTTTGGTGAACGCCCTTGATTTTGCACTTTGCGTTTAAGTTCAGCAGTGAATACCTTGAGATATTCAAAATCATCTCCAGGTGCCATGATGACTTCAGCGTGCTGTGCAGCAATATCCATGAATTCCAAGGAGGTACCGGCTTGAAAGACGACGGGTCTACCTTGTCGGGATCGACTGATATTTAATGGCCCCTCCACTGAAAAGTAATTCCCAGAATAATTTATTGGATGCATCTTATGCGGGTTATAAAATACCCCACTTTCCTTGTCACGTATGAAGGCATCGTCTTCATACGAATCCCAGAGGCCTTCAACGATCTCTAAAAACTCTCTTTTCATGGGATAAAGATCTGCTTTCCTTAAATGAGACCGACTGTAATTGGCTAACCCTCCCGGATTAGAGGTGACCGCATTCCATCCCGCTCTACCCTTACTAATCTTGTCGAGCGAGGCGATTTGTCTGGCAACCGTAAATGGATCAGCATATGAAGTTGCTATTGTTGCGGTCAAGCCAATGGAGTGAGTTACCATACTCAATGCAGACAAAATAGATACGCCCTCAAACATGCTTAGATAGTGTGGGATCATGCCAGGTCCAATATGACTTACGTCTGCCAAAAAGATGAGATCGAACTTTCCCTGTTCAAGCTGTATGGCTTTTTGAACGTAATATTCAATATTTTCACTTGCATTTGCTGGAATGTCGGGATGTCGCCACCCCGTGTAATTCCAACCAACGCCATCAATAATTCCTCCTAATTTAAGCTTTCTTTCTTCCATTGTTGAATGATCTCCTTTTTACAAGTTCATTTATTCCCCTGCGATAAATCTAATTCAGCTGCCAGTAATGCATGCCCTTTCTTTCGGCTTTCCTGATTAGGATAAAAGTCTGCAATCATGATTTCATCAACTAAACTTGCTTTCGCAATTTGATGAAGTTGCTCGGCAACCTGTCCAACATTTCCAATAATAAAGCGTTCTTTATTTCTTTCTTTAGCTAATTCTTCTTCAGCAGTATACATGTGATTTCTAGCTTCTTCAGGTGTAGGAAAAGTAAGATTTTTCATCCCTGTGCTCATCTGTGCCCACATTAACTCCGCCGGTCCTGCTATATATCTAGCCTCTTCTTCCGTCTCAGCTGTAATAACGATCGTCGCTAACATACTTTGGGGTTCGCTTAAATAGGACGAAGGTTTAAAACCCGAATGGTAAGCTCTTAACATAGGAATAGCCAGTTGTGGTGCCAAATGAGCTGCAAATACAAATCCTAATCCTTTTTCTAAGGCAAACTGTAATCCACCCTCACTAGATCCGAGTATAAACATATCTGGAACCATGGATTTATCTCCAGGGGGATTGATATGACTAAACGGGTGAGTTTCTTTAAAGTTACGGTCAAAAAAGGAAAGCAGGTTATCTAATTGCTCTGGGAAATCATTTACCCCCAATAATTCTCTGGATCTTAGCAGAGCCCACATCGTCCAGCCATCCGTTCCAGAAGCCCGACCGATCCCAAGGTCAACTCGCCCTGGATATAGTCCCTCAAGAAGAGTAAAGTTCTCCATAACTTTCAAGGGACTGTGGTTAGGCAACATGATCCCACCAGAACCTACTCGAATCCTTTTTGTATGAGCTGCTGCATGCAGGCTCAGCAAGTCTGGTGAAGTACTCATCAAGGTTGTTGTGTTATGGTGTTCAGTGAACCAATACCTGTTGAACCCCCACTGTTCTGCTAATTGAACCATTTCCGTCATGTTTTGGAGACTTTTCGCAGCCTCCGTTCCTTTATAGATATGAACAAAGTCCAAAATCGAAAGTTTTAGTCTATTTCCTGTATTCACTTATCAGTTAATCCTTTCTATGTTATATTTATTTAGCTTGCTAAATATAAAACTAAAATAGAATATTATCTTTTCACATTTTAGGTAAACTAAAAATGTTTGTCTTGGTTTGTTGACACAATCATAAGTTTATTCGTTTCGTTTGCAAAGAGGGCAATTTAAATGAACATAGTACATCTATTTGTACCTTTAGATTAGGAGTGGTATTAATGAGGGTTTGTAATGAAGGATTTGATAAAGAGTTTATGGACGAGAAAAGGGAAATGTATGCGATAGCCTTTACTCAGAATGTTCTTTCAGGACGTTGGAAATATTTTATACTATGGTACCTTAAAAGTGAAACACGTCGTTATACGGATATCAAAAAATTCCTTGGAGATCTATCACAAGGCTCTCTTACTAAGCAGCTTAAAGAATTGGAGAACGATGGAGTAATTAAACGTGATGTTTATCCGGAAGTTCCTCCGCGAGTAGAATATTCGTTAACAGACAAGGGAAGCAAATTACTACCGATCCTTGAAAAGATGGAAGACTTCGGTAAAGAATACGGAGAAAAAGCTTAATCTGAAGAGTGTTTCCATGAGCAAGGAAAACTGATTTCACTGTTGATATGCTTGCCTTTTACGGTCAATATGTAGAATGCAAAAAAGCGCATGGAAGCTGTTTATGTGCGACAAAAGGAATAGCGCGGGAAGATTATAAGTTGACCGAAATAAATAACCACCAGCGTTTTAGTGCGCAAGGTGGTTAGATTTAAACAATAATCATTGATTTGATTTGATATTCCTGTTCTACCGCCATCAGGCCTCATGTCGATAATCCAGTCAGCTTGGCTAATGACGTCAAGGTTATGCTCAATGACGATGACCGTATTACCCATATCCACTAGCCGATTTATAATATCCATCAGAAGACCGATGTCCGACATATGCAAGCCTGTCGTAGGCTCGTCCATCACATAAATGCTTCCATCCTTGTGCAATTCGCTATCCAGCTTGATGCGCTGGCATTTTCGCCAGATAGGGTACTGAGCGGCTGGCCGAGCGTAATATAATTCAGTCCGACATCGCTCATTGCCTGGAGCTTGTGCACAACGTCCTTCAACTGGAAGAAGCCCAGCGCCTGTTCTACCGTCAACTCCAGCACTTCTGCAATGGACTTTCCATGCAGTTTATATGCTTATAATTCTTCCTTGAACCGATTGCCGCCGCATGCATTACATGGCAGCTTCACACTGTCGAGAAAAGCAAGATCCGTATATACAACACCTAGCCCTTGGCAATTCTCGCAAGCCACCTTGGAGTTAAAGCTGAATAAACCTTGATTTACTTTGTTGGCGGATGCAAATGCTTTGCGAATGTCATCCATGATACCCGTGTGTGTCGCTGGATTTGATCGAGTAGATACTCCAACTGCCGTTTGGTTGATGACGATTGCATCTGGATGCTGATTCAGGAATAACTCGTTATAACCATATACCTCGACTATTACCCTTTAGAAGCTCCCAGCTTCGTTGCATGAATCCCGACAATGATTAGCCACGCAATGTCTGCTAAGATTAAAATGCGTCCAAACAAACCTGCCAAAACCTCAGGTCCAAAGGCAGCAGCGAATATAATGATAAGAACAACGATTCCAATAATTCCGAATACCGCGACTTTCCAAGGTTTCTTCAAAAGGTGTAAGGGTCAAGACCTACAAAGATGTTTTATCTTTACATGTAATAATTAATAACTGAATGATTATACATTATCCGATGTTCAAACGCCTAATTTTTGTCCTATTACGGCTTTGTATAGAAGTTCTTGTCTTGTGCAAAACGACAAGAACTTCTATACAATAAATAAAAAAGCCGCATATTATGCGACTTCAGTTGTATATATGTTCTTGTCGTCCGATACCTGTGAGTCTGTAAAATAGTTTGTGTAAACTCCAAAACCTACTAAAATGAAAGTAGTAGAAAGGTTGGGGAGAGCACATGGGACTGTGGACCAAAGAGCAATTACGTTCGTTTAT